>JAUNAE010000025.1 GCA_030527765.1 Eubacteriales bacterium | reverse complement strand
ACTTCACGGGCTCTTCTTTTGACCTGATTTCGCATTTCCTCCATTCAGGTCAGAATCTCTTCCCTCTATATCAATAAAATTATAAAATTCTTAAAAATTTCCGCCTCCAAACATGTCAATATTGACATGTTTGGAGGCCAATGTTATGATGAACTCACAGCAAAAGAAATCAAGTAACTATAAAGATAATAAATAGTTACGACAGCACAATAAGACTCTAATCAAACCACTGTAAAGCTCACAACTAACCAACGGTATCAGGATGCTTTAAGCTCAAGTAAGGCGGATATTCGCAATACGCTCATAATACACTCACAATACGCTCCACAACTTGCCTATGAACAGCTGCTTAGCACCTCATGCCCCCAAAAACGGAGGAAGAAAAAGATGATTCGCAAGTACCCACATTTATGCCAGCCAATTACTCTTGGTAATGTAACATTCCGTAACCGTATGTTTGCCTCTCCGATCGGATCTACCGACATCGATAAAGATTGTGTTCCGGGAGAAAGAACACGGGCATTTTATGAGCTTCGTGCCAAAGGCGGTGCTGCCGCAGTTACCATCAGTGAGCTCGTCGTTCATCCGGAGACCGATGGTTCCCATATGCTTCATCTGGATCTCGCAACGGTAGGTTCTCTTGCTTCCTTTACCTTCATCGCAGATTCCATTCGCAGACACGGCGCTGTTCCGAGTGTCGAGTTCTCCCATTCCGGTCAGTATGCCGGAACTTACATGGCCGACAAAGACAAGAAGCAGGGCTTGACACAGTATGGTCCAAGTGACTGCATCCGCCCGGACGGAAGAAAAGTAACTGCCCTTACCAAAGAGCAGATCGACGACATCGTAAAACGCTATGCAGACACCGCTCTTCTTGCAAAACGTGCCGGCTTCGAAATGATCATGATCCACGGCGGACACACCTGGCTTCTGAACCAGTTCATTTCTCCGTATTTCAACAAACGTACCGACGAATATGGCGGATCTTTCGAAAATCGTATGCGACTGACCATGGAAATCCTGACCGCTGTCAGAAATGCCGTTGGACCGATGTTCCCGATCGAATTCCGTATGAGCGGTTCTGAATTATTTGAGGGTGGATACGATCTTGACGAGGGCATCCGTATCGCACAGACTGTAGAACCACTGGTTGACCTCATTCATGTATCCGCCGGTTCTTATCAGTACGGATTTTTCCGCACACATCCATCCATGTTCGCTGAACACGGCTGCAACGTTTATCTTGCAGAAGAAATCAAAAAACATGTCAGCAAACCGGTCGCTACCATCGGTGCCTTAAACGATCCGCAGCAGATGGAAGACATCATCGCTTCCGGCAAAGCAGATGTCGTTTACATGGGACGTGCTCTTCTTGCAGATCCATATCTTCCACAGAAAGTTGTTTCCGGAAACGATGACAAAATCGTCAAATGTCTGCGCTGTTTCGCATGTATGGCAGAGCGTCCGACCACCCAGACACGTCGTTGTACCGTAAATCCTCTGATCGGCCGTGAAATCGAAGGAACCGAAGTCCTTCCATCCGCTTCCAAAAAGACCGTTCTCGTTGTCGGCGGCGGTGTCGCAGGACTGAAAGCTTCCGTAACTGCAGCTCAGAGAGGTCACAAAGTAATCCTCTGCGAGAAGAGTGACAAAGTCGGCGGTATTCTGAAATGTGAGCAGGCCATTGATTTCAAACAGAAAATGTACCAGCTTGGCCTTTCTCTGGAAGCACAGGCAAGAGAAGCCGGTGTTGAAATTCGTCTGAACACCGAAGTAACTCCGGAATACGCAGAAAGCATTCAGGCAGATTACGCTATTCTTGCAGTAGGTTCCAACCCGATCGTACCTCCGATTCCGGGCATCGATGGCGAAAATGTTGTTGTAGTAAACAACTACTACCTGGAAAAAGAAAAAGTCGGTGACACCGTTGTTGTTCTCGGCGGCGGACTTGCCGGATGCGAGGCCGCTATCCACCTTGCCCAGGAAGGAAAACAGGTTCACCTTGTAGAAATGAGAGATACTCTGGCACCGGATGCAAACATTCGTCATCGTCCGATCCTCATGCAGATGATCGATCAGTATGTAAATGCCCATACCGGACTCCAGGGTCTGAAAATCACAGAAGACGGTGTGATCTGCCGCAACTCCGAAGGGGAAGAAGTACTGATTCCGGGAAAATCTGTGATCTGTGCTCTTGGTCAGCGTGCAAACAGAGCCGGCGTCAATGCTCTGCTCGATATTGCCCCGGTTGTTCGCGAGATCGGTGACTGTATCCGCCCAAGCAACATCACCAACGCTATCTACCAGGGATATCATGCCGGACTGGATGCGTAAGGAGGAATTTTCCGTGAATCCAACTACCAGAAAAGTTTTTTCCATCAAAGTCAAAGTAGATACTCCCATTGTTGTGGGACAGGACAATATAAACGGACGTCGCCAGCTCATCCCCATCACCTCCGGTGTTCTGGAGGGGGATGGCATGCATGGAACGGTTCTCCCGGGCGGAGTGGATTGTCAGGTAATTCGACCAAATGGTATCTGTGAATTATCTGCCCGCTACGCCGTTGCCCTTGAAAATGGCTGTTCTTTCTATGTAGAAAACAATGGAATTCGCACCGTCCCTGAGGAAGAAGTTCCGAAGGTATTAAGAGGCGAATTCATCGATCCGGACTTGTATTATTTCTGTACCAAACCGGAATTTGAAGTGTTCGGTGAAGAGCTTCAGTGGATGAAGAAAAAAGTCTTCTTCTGCAAAGCCAAACGCTACCCGGATCTGGTGTCTCTTGACTATTATGTCATCGAATAATCATTTTCTACAGGATATTTTAAAAGGCCATTCGGTCTCACAAATTGAGGTGACCCCAAAATGTGTGAGAACCGGATGGCCTTTTCTTGGTTATTTATACTGAGTTAGTGTGAGAATCATGGCTTACATCGGTAAGTCAATCGGATTCTCGCCACTTATCCTAGATCGTTGTGAACTCTTTTAATACAAGATCATATGCGGGGATTTCGAATTCATACCTCTCATCTCCAACTTTGACAGATGTTTTCTGCACTCTGTCGGAATTATTAATGACAACCAGTTTCTTTGCTTCCGGGTACCAGGTGCATTCTGTCTGATCATTGTCGCATAAATAATCCTGATCCAGAGATTCCCCGCATCCGTACAAAATCAGATTCAGCAGCATTCTCGTATTTGCGAGTGTTTTTTCAAAAGAAGCAAGATAAATGCCCATACCTTTTCCAAAGGCGTGGACGGTAAGCTTCGGCTCACCATCTTCCGCCAGAAGTACTTTGGTATTTTCTGCAGTCAAATAACGGTGTTCTTCCTTTACAACCGTACAATTTTCCGGAAGAAGATCCGTAACTTTCTCGCATTCAAACTGCCATTTGCCATGACACACTCTTGCTCCGGTATCTTTATCAATTCCAAGAACCGGTGCCATTCGATAGTAAGTGTCATAACCTTCCACTGCAGAAGGATCTCCTATTCCAATGAATACGCCGCCTTCTGCTGCCCACTGGTACAGGTTCTCGAGAACTTTCTCGTCCTTCCATACATTCCCGCCGCTCCAGGCGGTTCCGGCTCTTCCGGCATTAATGACCACTTGATACTCCGACAGTTTTCCACTTTTTACATCTTCAAAATCAATATAATCCACATCCAGTGGAAGACCTGCCAGTGCCTCATTGACATGAATCAAATCATGCATATATGTTTCATGGAAATGTCCGGACAATGTCCAGGAACGTAATTTTCCCCATGCGTGAAGGACTGCTACTCTCGGCCGAAGAACGTACGGTGCTCCCTGGTCATGATAAGATCGGATTCTTCGAAATTCCATGGCAATTTTTTCGATATAATCCTGAAAATCCGGAAAGCCTTCTGTCAAATGAAGGTATCCTCCCAGACCAATTCGTTCAATCGGAGCCCGAAGCAGTGCACGGCGCACCGCAATCCAATACTGTTTTGCATCCCTTGTAGGATCTCCGCCTTCCATGAACGTTGGTGCTCCGCCGAGTCCTACCGGGAAAAGATACGGATGCAGTCGAATTTCATGGGTCTCTACGTTCACCCCGGAACAAAGTCTTGCTTCGTAGCCTGAGAAGACACACTTGATCAATCCGTCAAATCCAAACTCCTCAAAATGAGGTCCATAAGGTTCCAGACCTACCCAGCTGTCATCATAAAAAACATATGCTTTTTTTCCATATTGATGGGTAATATCCACAAGCCGTTTTCCTACCCGGACAACAAAACGCTGAATAAAATCCATCCAGTCTTTTTTTCTGTCTGTTCCCGGCATATGCGTCACGTGGAATTTGCCCTGATTGACAAAATCCTCTGCGGTCATTTGATAACCGTATTCCAGGGCAAAATCATCCAATGCCTTTTCACTGACCGTGAAATCATAAGAACCCCAATCGGTAAACAGGTTCCTTTTTCTCGGATTGCTTCCCCACATCCAGACAAAGTTGTAAAACAGGGATGTGAAACGCACAACCGTCGTGTGCGGATGCTCTTTGCACCAGTTTTCCATCCATTCAACCAGATACTCTTCAGTCTCCGGGTATCTCGGATCCAGCTGCATCAGATGTTCTTTGTCCCAGTGATTTGTCGTATGATTGTACATGGAAATTTCTTCCCATATACGATATGCCAGGAAGCTTACGGTATATGTATGCCACGGGGTAATTCCTTCCAAAATCACCTGTTCCGTTTCTTTCTCGTAATGCCAGCATTCTCTGGAAACCTCGGTATCCAGAGTACGGTCATATACCTGCCAGTATTTCATGGCCTCCGGACGATCATTCACCCGAAACTGCTCTCTGAAAAATCCAGCCATGATAGAAATTTTCAGAGATTCTTTCTGTGCCATGACAGGGTCTGTACAGAGAAAAGTCTGCTGAAGCTGCTCCGGATGATTTCTTGCCCATTCATTGTGGTCACGGATAATACAAATTGTAGAATAAATGCCATAACCGGCATTCAGTATTTCCTCAGATAATTCCGTCCCGTCGCTGTCTCGAATGACATCCGCCCCCCATTTTTCTGCCATTTTGAGAGTCAAGGCCTCATATCCGGCCTCCCCGGGAAGGGTAAAACCTCCTGTTTCCTTCATAATGCGCAAATCTCCTCTATTTTCTGCAGTTCTTCCTTTGAAAATGCGGTATTCTCAACAATGGAAATATTTTCTCTGATCTGCTCCGGTTTGGATGCACCAATCAGAACAGAGCACACTTCATCATCCTTCAGAATCCAGGACAGGGCCATCTGCGCCAGAGTCTGTCCTCTTTCCTTTGCCAGATCATTGAGCGCCTGAATCTGTTTTAATCGCTCTTCCGTCAGAACGTCTTTTTTCAAAAATCTTGGATCTCTTGCAATTCTGCTGTCTTCCGGAATTCCTTTGAGATATTTGTCGGTCAAAAGACCCTGTGCCAAAGGACTGAAGGCGATAATACCCATGCCTTCTTCCTTACAGCATTTTTTCACTCCATCTTCTTCGATGGTTCGATCAAAAATAGAATATCTTCTCTGATTCACAATGAGAGGACAATGAAGTTCTTTCATAATTCTCTTTGCCTCTCTTGTATGTTCCTCATCATAATTCGAGATGCCCGCATACAGAGCTTTTCCGCTTCTTACAATGCCAGCCAGTGCTTCCATAGTCTCTTCCAGCGGAGTCTCAGGATCCATTCTGTGATGATAAAAAACATCCACGTAAGGAAGTCCCAGTCTTCTAAGACTCTGGTCCAGACTGGCTGTCAGATATTTCTTGCTGCCCCAGTCACCGTAAGGGCCTGCCCACATGTCATATCCCGCCTTCGTCGTAATCACAAGTTCGTCTCGATAAGGTGCAAAATCCTCTCTCAGAATCCGCCCTGCGTTCTCTTCTGCACTTCCGTACACCGGACCATAATTATTCGCCAGATCAAACTGGGTAATTCCAAGATCAAACGCCTCTCTGCACATTGCTTTCATGTTGTCATAAGAATCCTTGCTTCCGAAATTATGCCAGAATCCCAAAGATACCGCCGGAAACTTCAGACCGCTTTTTCCAACACGATTATAAACCATCTTGTCATAACGACTGTCTTTTGCTACATATACATCCGCCATTGTCTTCTCCTATCTACGATGTTCTCCGTATGTAATAATTCCTTTTTTCTTAATTTCTCCCGCTTCCAGTTTTTGAAAAGCTTCCAGAATATTTTCAAAAGAAAAATAGTCTGAGACAAAGTCTTTCAGGCAAATCTCTCCCTGTCCAATCCAGGAAAGAATCTGCTCTGTCATCTCTCCTTCCATTTTTTTACTTGGAAACTGCTGAAACTGAAGTGTCCAATTATATGGCGCCCTGCTCCAATCCAATTCCATTTGGCATTTGGCAGAAATTCCATAACAACAGATCTTTCCTCCATCCACAATGTATTCCATTGCTTCATTAATAATATCAGAAGATCCCACTGCATCAATCACGAATTCCGCACCTTCAGGAAAGATTTCCCGAATTCTGTCTTTTGTGACTTGCGTTGTACTGTTAATCTTGTGATCCGCTCCATTTTTGCCCGCTTCGGCCAGCTTACTTTCATTTCTTGCTACTGCAATTACGTCAGAAACTCCCATAAGCTTCAGGAAACGGATGAACGTAAGGCCAACCGGTCCGCAGCCTATAACAACTACCTTGCTTGTGGAAAGAATTCCAAACTGATGGATCGCGGATAGCACTTCCCTGAGTGTCACAATCATCGCCGCATCCACCGGATCAATCTCTTTTGGCACAACGGTCTGGGCATACGCAGATTCCGGAGCCGTTCCGTCTTCATAGGCAAGAACATCATCTACCACTCCGTATTCACTATATGCACCCCAACCGGAACCATTTCCATTATAATATTCCGGATCGTGATCTACAAAAGGAAGCATCACGAAGTCCCCGGGATGTAATCCTTTCACCTGATCTCCGATTTCCACAATCTGGCCAACGCCTTCATGGCCCAGCATCAGGGGATAATCTTCTTTTGTAAACCCTTTAAAACTTTGGTGAACCAGTTTTTTGTCTGTACCATTACAGATTCCACAGCTCACCATTTTGACAAGAGCCTGTTTTGGAGAATAAGGCGGAATCGGAACCTCGCAAATCTGCAGTCCCCCTTCCTTATTCACCACAAGAGTTTTCATCATTCTCATCGCAACCACCCACTTCTATTTCAAGAGTCGAAGTAAAGCGGATATTCACATCCGCTTCACTGCTTACTCTTCAGAAAACACTATCTGTTTTCCATATAATTTGTAAAAATCGGCTCCAATGCTTTGTACACCGCATCATATTGTAATTTCAAAGCATCATAAACTTCTTTGGTCTCTACAGACGGCTCTACTCTATTCGTAATTGTTACGAACTGATCCACTGCCGAAAAATCCCGAAAAACGCCGCTTCCAACTCCGGCAATCACTGCTGCCCCAATGGAATTGGCTTCTTCCAGATATTTTGGCACAAGTACAGGAACCTGAAAGATATCTGCGATTCCTTTCTGCCACTGGCTGCTTCGCGCAGCCCCTCCGATCAGTCGGAGTTCTTTTGCCGGAGTCTCTTTTCGCAGAATATCAAAGCAAATTCCAAGATTCATAATGATACCTTCCATCACACTGCGAAGCATCTGTTCTCTGGAAGTTGTCGCTGTGATTCCAAAAAAGACGCCTTTGGCTCCCGGATTCCAACGGGGAGCTCTCTCTCCCAGCAAATGGGGCAAGAACAGAAGTCCGTCTGCTCCCGGTTCGCATTGTCTGATGCGCTCATTCATAATTTCATAAGGGGATCATCCTTTCTCCCCGGCCATAGCAATTTCTTCATGGCAGATCGTTTCTTTCAGCCACTTATAGGAACCACCGGCAAACTGCATCGTACCATTCGGGGAATAAAGTCCCGGCACTGCATGTGCCCAGCATACGATTCTGCGATCCGGATCCAACACCGGTTTTTCGGAAGTTCCCACAACCCAGGCAGACGTTCCCATACAACAATAGGTATTTCCGGGTTCCACACATCCGGCCCCGATATTTGCAGCTACACCATCTCCGGCCCCGATAATAACCTCGGTATTTGTTGACAGACCGGTTTCCTTAGCTGCTTTCTCGGTGACTTTTCCTATTCTGGTCGTCGATTCCACAACCTTCGGCAGTTTCTCGTAATCCACTCCCGAGGCTGCAACAATCTCCTCTGACCAATTCCTTTTGGCCAGATCAAAACACGTCATACTGTTTGCGTCAGAGCAGTCTGTAAAACACTGTCCTGTCAGGCGATACACCATATAATCTTTGGCATTGAGAAATTTCCATGTTTTCTCATAAATATCCCTGCGATGCTTTTTGAGCCACATCGCTTTCTGGATGCCATAAGATGCTGTATTCCGGTGACCTACGATCGAATAAAAACGTTCATCACTGATTTTTTCTCTCAGTGTATTGGATTCCTCAATAGCTCTTTGATCTGCCCAGATCAAAGCTCTGCACAACGTATTTCCATCCCGGTCGATCGGAAGACATCCCATCATCTGACCGCTAAAACTAACCGCATGAACCTCTTCTCCGGAAACCCCGTATAGACGCAGCAGCTCTTTTGTGCTGCTGCACACGGCATTCCACCAGTCTGCTCCATCCTGTTCTGCCCACAGAGGCTGGTCATAATATACAGGATAAGGCACTGTCTGGCTTCCGACCATCGTTCCATCTGTCCGAAACAGAGTTGCCTTATTTCCTGACGTTCCCAGGTCATGGGCAAGAAGATATTTTCCCATTTCGACCCTCCTGTATCACATTCTTCTCTTCACCATTTTCCAAAATAAAGCGGACAGTCACAATTATTTATTCCAGATCCAGTTCTGCCATCGTTGCCGGCAGCTCATGCTGTGTATTCACCTTAGTCTCGTCTGTCACAAGATCAAAGCAGGTTGCCACGATCTTTCCCTGCCAGATAATCGGTTCACCGGGCTGATCCAGTTCCCCGTTGAATCCATCACAATCCGGTGACTGAGCTACACGATGTACATTTCTGTTTTTGTCTACTGCGACAATTGCATTATGATTGAAATCTGCAATATAAAGAGTTCCTGTGTTCTCATCCATAATCATGCCGTCTGTGGAAACAAGCTCATCTGGATTTCTTGCATAGACTTCTTTGTCTACCATGTCTCCCTTCTCATCCAGCTTCATTCGCCATACTTCGCCGTCTCCAAAATTACCTACATATAAATAACCGGCATCGTCTATTTCGATTCCATCTGCTCCGTACTGGCAGGCAGGATTGTGTGTCACAAAGGTTGTAAAGATATGCTGATCTTCCATTGTATTGGTGATTTGAATATCTTTTGCATCCAGCGGGAAGCGATATACACAGCTCACAAGACATCCGCTTTCATCCGGAACTTTTGTGAGGTAACTCTGTGTCACATACATATAATCCTTATAGATTCGAATGCCGTTCGGATGTTCCATGTTGTTTGCTACTGTGTACCATCCTTTTACTTTTCGATTTTCATCGAATTCAACTTTGACAATTCTTCCTTTGAACGCCAGACGTTCTTCTCCGGACCATCCCTGATTATCGCAAATGTACAGGCTGTATTCACTGTCGAAGGCGATACCCATATTTCTTGCAATTCCTGTTTCCGGATGTACCGGAACATCAAACCATTTCTCTATTTTTTTGTCCGGAGTAATGCGGATCACACACCCCGACATATTCTCATCTGCATAATTCGGGCAGGAGACAATCAAATCCCCGTTTTTATCAATTTCCATTCCATCCGGAGTACACACATACTCTTCCGGCAGTAACGCGAATAATCTTGAAGTTTGCATAGTTTAGCCCTCCATTCCTGAACATAAAACACTCTGGATCAATCAATTCCACCTCAGTCGGTGAGACCCCCATCTTCTATAAGTTGGGGATAACAAATTAGTCTCAGTGGAGGTCTAAATCCCCGACTGAGATGAGCCTCCGGCGGATCGCAGAGTTCGGCAGAAGAAAGTTTCTTCGCAACTGCCGAACTCGCGTGCGAATCTTCTTACGAGATTCGCGATTTAATAATAAAGCGGATATTTGCAATCTACTCCGCAGTTTCCTTTACAAATCCATCGCAAATCTGAATGCTGTTGCTTGTTCCGATTCTCTCTGCTCCCGCTTCGATCATTTTTTTGCAGGTTTCCCAGTCACGGATTCCGCCGGCAGCTTTCACCTTGACAAGATCTCCTACGGTATCTTTCATCAGCTTCACATCCTCCGGAAGTGCACCACCGGTACCGAATCCGGTGCTTGTTTTAATGAAATCCGGCCGAACTTCTTTTGCAATCAATGCTGCCCTTTTGATTTCTTCCCGGGTCAGATAGCAATTTTCGAAAATTACTTTGCACAGTACATGATTCTCTTTGCAAATGCCGGTGATCGCTTCCATCTCCTGACGAATATAATCGTCATCTCCCATTTTTAATCTTCCTACATTCAGCACATAATCTATTTCATCTGCGCCATCCAGAATCGCCTGCTTTGTCTCGAAGATTTTGCTTTCCAGAGAGGACTGTCCCAGAGGGAAAGAGATCGCCGCACCTACATGCACGCTGCTTCCTTCCAGAAGCTTTTTGCAAAGTTTCACCGGAGCCGGATTGATTGCCACCATAGCAAACCCGTTCTCCCTTGCTTCTCTGCACAGCCTTTCAAAATCCTCTTTTTCTGCGAACGCTTTCAGATAAGTATGATCCATCATTCCTGCAAGCTTCTCTTTTGTTAATGTATTCAGATCCACTACTCCCATCTTCTTCCCCTCACTTTTCTCATCGATTCTTTTCTAAATTATTGATTCGGTTCAATCTCTGTTACTTAGCCTCTTTCTCATACGGAACCTCCATCGTGACGCAGGTTCCTTCTCCGTATACACTCTCAATTCGTAGTTCATAAGGAGGCCCATACACGTTTCGAATTCGATCTCTTACGTTTGCCACGCCGATTTTTCGAACACCGTCTCGCTGCACATGCTCCGGTTTCATCTGTTCTTCCAATACTTCCGGTGTCATTCCCACACCATCATCCCGGATTTTGATAATCAGATGATCCTCCCGGCGCTGAATGGAAATCACCAGTTCTCCCGGCTTCTCTGACGTATCCATTGGCGCAATCCCATGAAAAATCGCATTCTCCACTGCCGGCTGAAGCATGACATTCAAAATCTGACATTCCATCAATTCCGGATCACATTCCACCCGATAAACAAATTTGTCCGCATAGCGGTATTTTTGCAGATATAAATAGTTTTCTACCGTTTTTAATTCCCGGCCAACGGTATTGTAAATACTGTCACGCACATCCAGTGTACTTTGCATCAATGAAATAAATGCATTTGCGAAGTCCGCAATCTGGGGATTTCCACTCATCCTTGCCATATACACAATGGAATTAATCGTATTATAAATAAAATGAGGATTGATCTGCAGCATCAGATTCTCGATCTGCATATGACGCCTTTGCTTCTCAAACTCCAGAGATTCATTCATCAGTTCCCGGACGTTATTCACCATATCGTTGAATACTTCCGCAAGAGTTTCCAACTCATCTCCCGTATGAATTTCAACACTGGCATTCAGATTTCCGCTTCCAACCTCCATGGCTGTATCACTGAGTTTTTGGATCGGCTCCGTGATCCTTCGAATAAAAAATCGCAGAAGCACGAGAAGCACTGCCAAAATAATTCCATGCACCAGCAAAATCCAGGAATTTGCGTAAAATGCCATTTCAAGAAGCTTCTTTCCGGATATTTCCACATGAATTGTCCAGTTATCCTTCATATCTCCCGCAAAAAGTTCCACTCGGTCCATGGATGCAAGCAGCGTATGTTGTTCGGATTCCTCAAGTTCCGCCTCACTCTTCGGGAAATTCTCCTGTCTCTGCATATCCCCCTGAAGAATCAAAGGCTGTCCCTGCCAGTCAGAAAGACAGTTTCCGAGAACCAGTTCCTCCGGTGTTTCCAGCATTTCCTGAATCATTGATGCATCCAGATCGATAATCATCTTGCCCAGCTCATGGCTGTTATTTCCAATAGAGTAAAAACTCATAATATAGCTGACGACATCGATAGAAATACTGTTGGAACTGGGTTCCGAATCGTGGACTTTTGAAAATCCCGAGTTCACATTTCTCGATAGAAATTCCTGATACCACTCGTTTTCTTCCGGAACAAAAGGTGATTTCACATCACGGCTGGATAAGGTTCTTCCGTCATTTGTGTAAATCATAATCTCCACGGTACCATCGACAATGTAAGAATAATTTGCCAGCGTACGCTGAACTCTTCTTTTTCCGTAGAGATAATTACCACTGGAATTCTCTTCCATACCCATATAGCTTAAGACAGCATCATCATACAGAATCTGTTTTCCCATATTCTCAACCGTTGTCTGCAGCGTGCGAATCTGTGATGCTGTTTTTTCCAACTGATACTGCTGATTGGAAATAATCTGATTGCGATAATACGTATATGTCGTTCCTAAATAAATGACAAACGCCAAAAGAAAGGCAACCAGCACAACCGCCAACACCATGGACGTAAATTTCGCTGCCAGTCGGCCTCTTTTCTTTTTGAATTTCATGAAATCATCTTCCCCTTAATGTAATCCTTCGGCAGCACTCCTTCTTTCTTTTTGAACACATAGCTGAAATATTGTGCAGATGTAAATCCCGTCTGCTTCCAGACCTCTCCGACACTGGTATTTCCTTTCTTCATCAGTGTTTTTGCACATTCCAGACGATAGTCCATGAGATAATCCACCATTTTCATCTGCAGTTCCTGCTTAAACAGTCTGCGCAGATGACCTTCGGAGATTCCCACGGCCTCCGCCAGATCCGGCATAGCCAGATCCTGTTGATAGTGTTCCCTGATATACTCCAAAGCCTTTTTTACATAAGGAGAATAAGGTTCTTCCTGTTCATTTTGTTTGAAACTGCTTTCCAGAAGTTCCAGAATGACATTCTTGGCCTCTTCCGGTTCCGAAAAACTTTCCGGCACAAGGAAGGTCTCCGGAAAATCTGTATTTTTCTTTCGGATTTCCTGAAGCATTCGAAAAATCATCTTCAATGTCTCAGCAAATTCCCACACATTTTGCTGTACCTGACATACTCTCAGATATTCCAAAAGTGTATCCCGGAATTCTTCCTGTCGATCCTCTCCGAACTGTACATCCAGTTTTTTTCGAAGTTCCCGGATTTTATCCTGATTTTCATTGTCGACGCCCTTATCCAGATCCTGCTGCAGCAAAATATTCTTCTCATTTTCCCGGTAAAGATAATCCTTCAAGCGATGCAGTTCTCTGTATCGCTCAGGAAGATCCATAAACTGTTTCCCGGTTAAAGATACGATACATTGTGCAGCAATTTCTTTCTGTTCAAGGTAATTCATAATCCTTTCTGCCTGTTTTCCAAGCAGAAGCTGTCCATCGGCAGCCTCTTCATGAATAAAATAAACTCCAAATATCTCCTGTTCCGAAACCTGAGCAAATGCACTGCATTCTATCCCTTTCTCACAGGAAAGATCATACAGTTCAAAACAGTCCAGATGAAATCTATTGTTCGATTTTTGATGCTTCAGATGAATTCCATCCTTCAAAAAAACTCCAATAAGTCCATATCTCTGTAATGGCTTATGTTTATAAATGTTGCTGTTCTTTTCTCTTACAGCAGAGTCCATCAGAAAGTGTCGAACATTGTACTCCAATACTCGAAACTGTTCTCTTCTCTCAACCGAAAGTTCCTGCGCCGTTTTTGTAAGAAGCGACTCCAGAAAACTTTCCGTTAAGTCATTCTTCAAAATGTAATCTGTTACCCCTATCCGAATTCCTTTTTTGACGAAATCAAAATCCCGATAAGAAGTAAGCAGAAAGATTTTCATGGCATTTCTCTTCAGAATTTCTTCCGCCAGAGTCAGACCATCCATTACCGGCATATTAATGTCCAGAAAAACCATATCCGGCTTCAACTGCAGGATTTCCCCCAATGCTTTCCTGCTGTTGGTTGCTTCTCCCACAACCTGACATTCTGCCCGAATCTGATCCAGAAGAAATTTCAAATAAGTAATTGCCATCGGTTCGTCATCAACGATATAAATGCGGATTGCTTTCACTTTACTGCCCCCAAAAGCTACTGAAAATAATACTTCTATTGTACCATTTTCAGCCCTTTACCGCACCTGCTGTGATTCCCTTAATGAAACTTTTTGATCCAAAAATAAAGATGATCAGTACCGGTATTGTGGATAGTGTCAGACCTGCAAGCTGTGCCCCATAATCTGTACGGTACGCACTTGCCAGACTCTTGACAAAAATCGGAATTGTGTAATTATCCTGCTTATTAACAAATACGAGAGGATACATATAACTGTTCCAGGACCACAAAAACTGGAGCAGACATAAGGTAAGAATTCCGGGTTTGATACACGGCATTACAATTCCGCAAAAAATCTTTGGTTCGGAGGCGCCATCAATTCGGGCACTCTCAACGAGTTCCAGGGGAAGAGCTCCTTTAATAAAAGAAACCATCCAATAAGCTCCAAGACCGCTTGCCAGCCATACAAAAATCATTGGCAGAAGAGTGTTATTGATCTTCAGGTTTCGCATCTCAATCATATATCCGATAATACCAATCTGAGTTGGCACCATCATCGTGATCATAATGAATGTATTGATCAGCTTTTTCAGGCGGAATTCATATACATTCATGGCATAACCTGCCATAGAACAAATCAGCACACTCAGCAGCATGGCACTGATGGAGATGATAAAACTGTTCAAATAGGATCTCACAAAGTTAGATGCAAAAATGGTCTTCAGATTCTCTATAAAATATCCCGCAGGAATCAATGGATTGTTCTGAAAAATCTGCTCACTTTTGTATGTAGACATAGAAAACATGAGCCAGAAAGGAATCAGGGAGATGACGGAAATCAGAAACAGCAAAGCGCCGATCAAAATACTTTTTGTTTTTTTCATATCACCTTAATCCTCCTTTCCATTCATAAGACGAAGACCAATCACAGATACAATTGCAATGATGCCGAACAATACGCAGGACATCGCAGATGCATAACCCATTCTCGGGTTGCTTCCAAATGCCTGATTATAAAAGTTCCATACAATGGTGAGACAGCTCTGTTGAGGACCTCCGACCGTCGAACTGGACTGATTGGTAAACAAAAGGTTCGCCTCATCAAACATCTGGAACATATAAATCGTACTGGTAATAACCAAAAAGGTAGTGACCGACCTCAAAAGAGGCACTGTGATCTTAAAGAAACACTGCACATTGGATGCTCCATCTATTTTGGCCGCTTCATAAAGATCATCCGAAATCGCTGTAATTCCTGCCAGATACATCGTCATAAAATATCCTGTATTTCTCCAGATAATCATGAAAGAAATTACAAGGGGTGCATATTTTGCCGTCCCCATAAAGTTCACTGCATTTCCTCCAAAGAAGGTAATGAGCTTATTCATGATTCCGACATGTTCCTCAAAAATAAAGGTAAAAATCATACCGATTGCTACCGGAGTCGTAATATACGGCAGGAAGTTAACGGTCTGAAGGGTGTTTTTCAATCGTTTTACGTTACTCAGAAGGGCAGCGAACAGCAGTCCAAGTACAATCGCAATCGGGAATCCCACAAGTCCGATTCGAACTGTGTTCAGCACGGATTTCCAAAACACCTTATCTTTAGTAAAAATATCAATAAAGTTTTTCAGTCCGATATGAACTTTCTCATTATATCCGGCCCAGTTTAATGTACTCATATAGAAAGAATACAGAATTGGAAACAGATTAAATAAAAAGAAGCAGATCACAAATGGAGCCAGAAAAACAAACGGCCAAAATGTTTTATACTTTCGATTACTCTTGTTCATAGTCTTCTCTCCAAACTGCAGATTCGCTGTACGAAACAACCGGTTCTGC
Source organism: Eubacteriales bacterium (assembly GCA_030527765.1). The sequence continues at coordinate 6,172 of JAUNAE010000025.1, read as the reverse complement.
TTATTAAAAGTCAAACGGATATTCGCAATCCGCTTCACTCCTTGCTCATAAACGAATAACTGCTCCGCAGCTTATCAGTAGGAGCTTGAACTCCTACTGATACAAGCAAGTCCCCACCCGCCGCTTAATGCTCATCGCATTTGAAGCGGGGAATTACTTGATTCAGTTAAATAGGGGACTGTCCCTTAAGGACAAGGGACAGTCCCCAGAATACTCTGCTTATTCGATTCTGTATCCCTCACAGTGGATCAACAGAATCCTCAGGTTCGATTACTCGATTGTAACGTTCTCATCAGTAACCAGCTGTCCAAGTTCATCAACTGCTGCAGAAACCGCATCTTCTACGGTCATGCTGCTGTCGTTCATAATCTGCTGTGCAACGTCATTACGTACACTTACGATATCATTATCATATGCAGATGGTGTTGGAAGAGACAGTTCGTTTGCGATTTCCTGATAGAACAGTGTGGAAATATCCTGTCCGCCGAAGAACTCTTCGTCTGCGCGTTTGCAGAACTCCGGAGTACCGATGGTCTTGTCATGTGTCAGGTATCCTGCAGTATCTCTTGCGATGGTAGCACCTTCTTCAGAGGAGATTGCCCATGTAATAAAGTCATAAGCTGCTGCTTTCTGCTCATCTGTTGCATCAGATGTAATACCCATTGCAGTTCCGCCATGGTTGTAGCTTGCCGGAGCTTTGATCAGTCCCCAGTTTCCGGAACCGTCCGGATCATTTGCTTTAACATAATAGGTCAGAGCCCAGTCAGGACACGGATAGAAGATATGAGAATCGTCTGCATAAGTTGCATTTGCCTCAGCTGTACCACTCTGATAAGTGTCAACCGCACCGGCGTCACGAAGAGCAACCAGTTTGCTCATAATATCTTCTGTCTTTGCAGACATGTTAATAACATCACCTGTTACATTGTCAACTTCACTTGCAAAATACAGCCACTCAGCAACTGCCTGTCCGGAATGGAACAGGAACACTTTTCCGTCAGATGCTTCTGCAACTTCTTTTCCTTTGGTTACATAATCATCATAAGAAGTGAACATTGCCTGAAGTTCTTCCGGATCATCTGTTCCGAAATACTCTTTTGCCAGATCACGTTTGTAAGCGATACCGGACGGGCAAACATTCTCAAACAGTCCGATTAATTTGCCGTCTGCATCTGTTGCTGCATCAATCAGTGCGCTGTTATAAACGCTTGTATCCAGGCCATACTCATTCAGGTCTTCCATAATTCCCATCTTTTTCCAGTTGCCGATCAAAGTCATATCCATAGGAATGATGGTCGGAAGCTCAGAACCGGATGCCAGAGCCTGCTGTGCTTTTGTAAGCATATCGCCCCACTCTGTTGCGGTTGCTTCGATGGTTACATTTGGATGCTCTGCCATATATGCATCTGCCAATGGCTGCAGATAGTTGGAAATATCCCATCCCCAATAAGTAAGTGTTACAGGCTCTTCTGTCTCTGCAAATGCCGGTACTGCAAAAGAAGAAGCTGCGATTGCGGCTGCCGCTGCTACGGCGATCATCTGTTTTTTCATGCTACATCCTCCCTTTTTTGTTTGTGTTTATTTCACGTTTTCTGATAGTTCTATTATAATTAAGTTTTTTTATTTTTTATCTTTATATTTCGCACATTTTTTAAGATTTTCGAACATTGTGTATGCGTACTTCATTGTTTTTTCACTATTTATGTTTATTATTCACAATAAAAACGAATACTCTGATTCCCAAAATCTCCGAATGCGCTTCTATCTGATCAACTACTCCTCTTCATCCACGAATGTGATATCGAATGGTTTATTGCTCACGAACAGAAAGACGCAATCTTCTTCATCCGTAGCGCCATGACTTGCTGCATATCCTTCCGGATGCCATACGAAACTTCCCGGTCCATAAATCCCCTGATCTGTACGGAGTTTTCCGGAAATTACGTAAATACCATGACTGCAGTGATGTGTGTGTTTTGGCTTATAATAGCCTGCCGGATATTTTGAAAAGTTGATCATAACCCCCTCATCATCTGCACTGATCATACGCTTATCAAAAAAATCCTTATTTGTGATCTCATCATGAATTTTCAGCCATTCCATCTGATCCATATGAAATGCCTGCTCTGTTTTTTTCTCTCCCATAAGAAAAACCTCCTTGCTATGATGTTATTATTTTAACACTCATAACAAGGAAGTTCATTTAATGATTTCACATATTTTTTCAGAAATTCGAGCATTCCACTCTCTGATACTCTTTTTCCATGATCAGCACATGTGCCTGGCACTCCACTGCAGTTCCCGGATGATCAAAGGATGGAGAGGACGCTGCATCCCACACGAGACCTTCCGGAGAAATTTTCGTGAGGACATACTGTCGAATATTGTCAGCTCTCTCCCGATATTCACGAGACACTTCTCCTTCTTGGATCCCCCGATAAATAGCATATGCCACCATTGCCGCTGTTTCTGTCTCCTGAAACGTCTGCTCATCATCCAAAATATCATGGAATCCATGCTCCGGCGTTTCCAGTTCCAGCATCCGATCCAGAAGATCATGAAACATCCTGCGCATCTCTCCAACATCCACCCCGGAATTCTCCGAAGTTTCCCTGCAGACAGCAATAAGTCTCAAAAGTCCTGTGAGAATCCAGCCATTGCCAACTCCCCAGCAGAGAGCTCTCAAATATTTCCCGGAATTTTCATCCCACATATGATAATAGAGTCCTCTTTCGGGATCATATAATCTTGATGTGATCCCCTTCATCTGCTGCCAGCCTTCCTTTTCGTGGCCGGTCAGCGCCAGGGCATAGGGAAGATATGCTGCGGAATCCGCCCAGACTTCTCCGGTTCCTTTCATATGAAACAAAGTCCCGTCCTCTGCTGCCGCCGCTTTCTCCAAAAGAAACGAAATGTTTCTCTCAGCTGCAGCCACATAGTCTTCTTTGTGAAGACGTTTTCCCAAAAGATATACCGCCGGTATACAAAATGCGGAATCCGTCACTGCCGGCGTGTTTTCCACGTTACACAGACGACCGTCCTCACTCTGCCGGAGCACCATATCATGTACAACAATCTTTAAGCGATCCCAGTCCTCTGTTTCAAGAAGCGCCTGTGCAGTGATTCCCTGTTCCCAGCACTGCCTGGTCATGGCCAGCATTGCCTCTCGAACTGCCTGCATATTCACATTTTTTTCCTCTGTTTTCTTCATATGCCTGCCTTTCTGTCTTGCTCACAATTCTCTTTTCCTCTGTAGTTATAAAAACATGTAACTGTTCAGTACCTTCACAGTTACTCAACAAGATCATGGGGGTAAATAGTTACAAAAGCTTCAAGAGTTCCTCTTTTTTCATTCTGATTTCCGGGACAAACTTCTCACTCTTTACATAGGTCGTAATTGCCTTTTTCATGCAGTTTACCTCCGGGGAAGACCCTTTCAGATTCAAACCGCAAATCAAAAATTTCCCTTTTCCTGCCTGAATCTCTGCAAGAGGAGCTCCGGGAATATTTTCCATAAAATTCGGCACCATCTCCACCAGCACGTTCGATTCTTCCGGAAGCATACGAATATCCACACCTTTGCATCCTGTCAGCAGTTTTTTCCACTGGAAATCCGGATATTCCACCGTCGGAAACTGTTCAAAAAGCGGATGTTCTTTCTGGATCATCGCTCCACAGCTTCTGGAATCTCTGAAGAATGCAGGAGACCAGAATGCCGGCAGAAAACTTCCGGATACCGGTGTCTGAAGCAAGGAAGCGGAAATCACTCCTGCGCCTCCATTTTCTATATACTCCTGCACTTCTTCCTTGGAAGCCAGATAAGGAATTGCTTTTTCTTCCTCCTTATCCTCCGGATACACATAGATAGTCCACTGATTCTGATAATCTTCTACCTCAAGAATCACCGTAAGCATCGTTGGCTTCCGAATGTCTGCAAAATCCACCTCTGCAAAAGCATTCTTTGTGATCATCTCTTTGTACAATTCTTCTCCATCAAACAAACGAAGATGATAGGTCGGATCCCCCTTCGTGTTTTCCCTGAAATCATAGAAACGCATTTCTGCAGACAGAATCTCTGTATTTCTGTAAATTCTTTTTGCCATAAACAGTGGAACTGCCGGGCCGCAAAAATGCCGAAACTCTTCCGGTTTCACAATCCCCTTATTATTTCCAAAAATATCCAGCATGCCTACCGTCGCGGTGCACTGACCGGTGTAATCCTGCAAAGCGAGAAGTCCAAATCCCCCAAGTCCCCGTGTTCGAAGAAGTGCTTCAATATCTTCTTTGTACAGTTTCAGGGAAAGATTTCCGGAGGCCTCTATATAGGATTTTAATTTGCTCCGAACCTGCTTTTTCTTCATATCCTTTTCAATCACATCCAGGTTGAGCGGCATCATGTTACCCTTATATTCCTCGATCAGAGAGACATCCGGATACACACAATACTGTCCCACTTCAAAAGACATGACCGGAACAGGCATTACCTGCACGGCATCCTCGTATTGAACACAGGTATGCTCTCCTACTTCCTCATGAAGGTGCTCAATGCGAAGTTTTTTTCCTTTTGCTTCGTATGCACAGAAATAATCTTCACAAGGCAAAACCGGATGATCAAAATTTGTTGTCAATGTGTACAGTCTTCTTGGATCAATCGCTTTCAACTGTGTAATCGTATCTTCCAGAATGGAAAAATCCCCCATATTTTCATTGCCATTTGAGAAGAAAAGAAAACTCGGATGATTTCCATAAACTCTGGAAATTTCATTTCCCTCCTGCAGAAAATAAGATCGATGAAGAGGATCCTCCCCCAACTCCAATGCACATACATCATGATTCAGCCAAAGCGGCATTTCCACAGAAAGATAAATTCCAATCTCATCTGCTGCCCGGAAGGCGCTGTCCGGAGGACACCATGCGTGAAAGCGCAGATGGTTCAATCCAAACTCCTTCAAAAGCAGCATCTGATTTTTCCAGAAATCCACTCCCATGTCCGGATATCCGGTCAGAGGGAATATCGCACAGTTGGTTGTTCCACGCAGAGAGAGTTCTTTTACATTCAACAGGAATTTCTGATCTTTTGACTGAATGATCCGCATTCCAAAAGATCCTTCCCACTCCTCTGCATCACTCTGTTTCCGGTCAGGGATGTTCTCCGACCCGGCGTAAAAATATCTGAGTTTCAATTGATACAGGTTCGGATGAAATTCATTCCACCACTGAATTTCCTGTATTTCATAATCGAAATAAAAAGGCTGGGTTGAATTGTAGAGATCTGCAGAATAAGACCTTGCCGGCAATTCCTTCCCTTCCGGCGTAATCACTCTTGCCTCTACCATTCCTTTTTCATGGACAAAGGGCGAATGCACCTTGCTTCCAAGCAGAACACGGACACGGATTCCCCGGGAATTCGGATAAATCTGTACTTGATGGATTCCCGTATGCGCCTCTGCGTGAAGTTCCAGTCTTCCGACAACTCCATTCCAGAATCCCTGGGTATCCAGACTGTATCCGCTTGCCATACCGTCAATATTCAACAGGTTACGATTGTCCAGCCGCAGAGTCAGCACATGCCTGCCCGGTGTCAATTCTCCGAGAACATGCTGATGAGGCACCGACAATGAAACAATCTGTCTCCCCTTCTGTTCTCCATCGATCCACACCTGAGACGCCATATTGACCCGCTCCAGATACAACGTTACTTGCTGATCCTTAAATTCCTCCGGAATCTCAATCTCTCTCCACAGCCAAAGAACTCCCACATATTCATATTTTTCTCTTGGTCCCCGCACGGTATCACGATTTAATTCTTCATACCATTCCTGTTTCTGTCCAATCGCATGCTCACAGGTAGTTCCGGGAAGATGAAACGAATCCGTTTGTTCTCTGCGCTCAAAAAATCGATGCAGAATTCCTGTATCCTCCGAGTCCAGAGCATAATTCCAGTTTCCACTAATCTTTAATATTTCCATGAATCCCTCACTTCTATAGTTTCCCTTAGTCAATCGGATTCTTGCAGGCAATCGCATAATGCTCTGCTCATTTGAATCGGGAGACTTGCTTGATTCGGGTCAAACGGATATTCGCAATCCGCTTCGGTTAATTTGTCATCTGCAAATATATATTAAAAATTCAATCTTCCAAAATTCCTTGATATTTCAAGGTTTTTCGCATA
>JAUNAE010000323.1 GCA_030527765.1 Eubacteriales bacterium | reverse complement strand
AGGGGTTCCGTGAAGTCTGCCTGACGAACGGTGGTGCCGGAGGAATCGCCTGCGACACTGGAATTGAGGTTGAGTTCTACACTCTCGGCGATGCCTTCTTCCAGGTTGTCTTCCTCAGAGTCTTCTCCGGAAGAGAGTAGATCGCCTGCGTCAGAAACTTCACTTCCGTCTGTTTCTGAAGAGGATACGTCATCAGAGTTTTCCTGGATCAGCAGAGAGTCGTTTTCCGGAAGAAGCAGTGAGGAATCCTCTGATGGGTTTTCCGGAGTTGCTGCATCTTGATCCCCTGACAGATCTTCCGAAGTTACGACATTACCTGCTTCCGCGTCGTCTGACGGGAGCACGGTTTCTTCGGTTGTGGCTGCAGCGTCATAGGCAGAGTCCACAAGATAGCCGTCCGATAATTCTTCGGCGAAGGCCATCTGTCCACCGGACAGAGCCAGCGTACCGGCAAGCAGCCAGGATAGCATTTTCTTTTTCATACAAACCTCCTTTGTCTTGGCATGAGGTGTCACGAAGTGACGGAGTCCTGATGCCTATGTTCCGTAAACCGATACAGTCCAAGGGCATGAGGTGTCACGAAGTGACGGAGTCCTGATGCCTTTTATTTTATTGTTGAGAACTTATAGTTTCCCGTATAAAAATTATAATAACATTACCGGGGAAAATGTAAAAAGAATGTTGCATATTTTGTAGAAAAAAATGACCAGAATACTTTCGCATTTCGATGTGGAAAGTATTCTGGTCATTGTGGATAAAAATCTCATCTCAGAGTTCGGCAGAAGAAAGTTGCTTCGCAACTGCCGAACTCGCGCGCGAATCCTCTTACGAGATTCGCGATTTAACACATAGCGATCGTTCAAAGATTTTGCTGAAGAACTATGAAGTACAAAAGTCAATCAGATTCCTGCTTGATTCTGCTTAATAATCGGAGATGTTTATATTGAGGTCTGCGTAATACTGAAGTTCTGTTACGGAATCATAATCCTCTATATAGCTGCCGGTTGCGTTGTCTACCATGTTACCGTCGTAGTCGAAGGAGACGTTCAGCATGGTTGTATTGTCGGAAGGTGTTACCTTCATGGACATGATCTCGTCGAATTTTCGCTGCAGATTAGCAAGTGTGAAAGTTTCTCCGATCAGCTCACGGACACTGTGCTGAGCAGCAAGTTCTTCGGAATAATCTTCCAGCATATATGGCGCAAAAACATTGGCGTCTTTGTTATAGTGCATTACCATTGGTTTCACAGTCTGATCCAGAATGCGGATAGAAGTTTCACCGTTCAAGACGGTTTTTTCAATGGTGAAGCAGCCCATTCCTCCGAGAAGTTCCGGAAGTTCCTGCTGAGTGGAAACAAAATTTCCGAGAGAGTAGAAGATTACCATTTCATGGCCGGCGTTGTCGGTCATGCGGCCATAAGGCTGAAGAACATGAGGATGTCCGCCGATTACAACATCGACGCCCTGCTGCATTAGGAAAGTCGCCCATTGTTTTTCATACTCGGAAGGCATCGGTTCATCTTCGTTACCCCAGGAAGCCATAAAGATCACGCAGTCGGAGTCAGCTTTTGCTTTCTGGATCATTTCGGCAACACGGTCACTTCCCTGACTGAACATATCAATCATGTATTCACGGCCTTCTCCGGCACCGGAATTGTTTGTTCCATAGGTATAGTTAAGAATAGCAATGCGAATGCCGTTTACCTCGCGGATTTTGACAGAGTCCGCATCCTCCTGGGACTCATGGATACCTACTACGGTTGCCTCAGGATGAGAGGTTTTCCAGAAGTTCAATGTCTGTTCAATGTAGTCATATCCGTAATCGTCAACGTGATTTGTGGAAGATTCCATGACGTCAAATCCGGCGTTGATCAAAGCATCTCCAACCTCTGTCGGTGTGGCAAAAGAAGGGTAGGAAGAAATGGCAGTGTGATCTGTCGTCAGAACGGTTTCCTGATCCACAATCGCCATATCGGCAGCCTGAATCACATCTCGCACCTGATCGTAGATGCCGTCATAGTTCCATTCACCGGTATCTTTCTGGCCATAGTTCAGAAGACTTCCGTGGTATAGGTTGTCACCTACGGCAATGACAGATGCTGTGGTGACAACAGGAGCTGTCTCTTTTTCTTCCTGAGCCTGAAGTTCCTCTTCCTGCTTCTTCTGGGCTTGTTCCACTGGCTTCTGAACCATCTGGTAATCCAGTTGATGGAAGAGAAGGATCAAAGCAACCAGAACCACAATAGAGGCCACCAGACTGATGATGGAGTTCATTTTTTCAATGTAGTTCAATGGGGTATTTTGGTTACGTTTCATTATTGCTGCCTCCGGTTCACATAAGTGAATTTATTATAACAAAGATTTTGCGGAAAAAACAGAGGCTCGCGGTATAATACAAACAAAAAAAATCCGCAGGCCTCGTATGAAGTGCCTGCGGATTTTGATATACATGTCAGGAGATATCAGCTGTGATTCACCGCATTCATGACGTAGGTGAAGATGCGCAGATACGTTGTGGTATCGTAATGCAAACCGTCATCTACTCCGGTATCGGAAGGAATGCCTCGATCAAAAATGTAGCCATTTTGCAGCAGGTACTTTCTTGTATCGATCACGGTGTATCCGGGAATGCGTTTCAAATGTTCGTTTCGCTTCAGAAGGTCACGATCATCCACGGTGTTTCCTCGGACTTTTTGAATCTGGTAAGAGCTGATTGGATTAATTGTCGTCAAAAAAAGCTTACAGTTTTCTGCTGAGAGCTCATTTGCAAGACTGGAATACACACTGTAATAATTCTGATCTTCGTTAAGTTGATTCACTCCGAGCATCATGACAACGGCAGTCGGTTTTTGAGAATTTCCACCGGAGACAAGTTCGCGAAGGCGTGTAATTCCACCTTCGGAGTAAAACCATCGAAGGCCGGCGCCTTCTTTGAAAATAAATTTCACATTTGTGTTTTTGTCAAAATAATTAAGTGCCTTCAAGCGCAAGTATGTACGATTGGCACGGGAATCACCTACAATAATCACCTGTCCGTATTTCGATGAAAGTCTCGGAAGAGAACCTGGACGTGTAAGGCGGGACTTTTCAAAATAGACAGCATATACCTTTGTGTCAGAAGATACGGTGATCGCATCTCCGGGGTAATATTTCACATTTGAAAGAGTTCCATTTGGACGAGTTGCCCATCCAATGAAAACAGAAGTATCTGTATCTTCGATCGATGGGAAAGAAAACTGATCCTGGTGATTTACAGTAAGGGTTTTTATTTTGGTACCCTGATTCGACAGCAAACTAATTCGATGAGGAGTGTGATAGACGCATATTTTGATTTTGCGGGAAGCCGGTTCGAATTTGACTGTCGATTTCGCTTTTATCGTGATGTAGGTTATTCCGGGTTTTTTGGCATAAAGATTGCCCGCAGAATCTATGGTTGCTACTGAGGGATCCGAAGACGAGTAAGTGCGGCTGGATCCGGACTGAACATTCAAGGCAACACGCTTATTTGGATATAATATAGGAATTTTTCCAACAGAAATATTCTGAGACTGCCTCGTAACGTTTACCGGTATATAAATTCGAGTATATCGATATTTGTTAGAGGAAAGCGCAGCAACATATAGTTTGGCAGAGCCGGTTTTCAGCCCAATTAGTTTGCCGTTTTCGATTTTTATAATATTGGAATTACTCACCTTGTAGACGATACGGCCGGATGCTTTGTAAGAAAGAGTAATAGGAAGTCCTACTTTGGCATCGAGAGAAGATGGGCCCTGGATCTTCTGGAGAGGTTTTTGCTCAGCGGCAAGAACACCATTTGTCATCATAATAATACCAAAGAGCAGTAAGCAGATTGGTAATAAAAATCGTAGTCTTTTTTTCATATTAGATTTCCTTTGGAATAAAATTAAAAAGCGAATCTCGTAAGAGGAATTATGTGTGTAAATCAGATTGGGATGCCTTTTGTCAGTATAGATGGTGATTCCGTCGACAAATAGTGTTGTACTAGTTCCGGGAGATCCTCATCTGTATGGACGACGATTCACAAAATAAAGATTACGTACTGACATAGTATTGGTACGGGATAGGATTGTCAAGAGGCAGTTGGGATATAACCTAAGCGGAAATTTGCGTCAAGGGCTTTTTGAATTTTTCTTCTAAATCGACACGATTTATGATTTTTCACCAAAACATCTGTTTTAAAAACACTTTATGTTAATCTGAATAAATATCCACTTTCTATGTGGATAATGTGGATAAGTCTGTTGATAACTCAATTTTCAAGGGTTTTTCAGGGGGGTTCCTGTGGAAAAGTTAGGGGGAAAAATGTGTATAGCTTTTTAATTGTTTTTAATTGTTCTTATTTTTTGTGCAATTTGTCTTATTTCGAACACTTTTTCGGTGCGTGGGGACG
>JAUNAE010000322.1 GCA_030527765.1 Eubacteriales bacterium | reverse complement strand
AGAAAAGAAATAAGATTCTGATTCTTTTACGAGTATTAGGTCTTGAAAGACAATTCACAATGAAAAAAGGCATCAGGACTCCGTCACTTCGTGACACCTCATGCCTTAAAAGACAATTCACAATGAAAAAAGGCATCAGGGCTCCGTCACTTCGTGACACCTCATGCCAAAGAATGGGAGGTTTTTTTATGAAGAAGAAAGTTGCAGCACTTGTACTGTCCGTAATGACCGTTGCTTCTATGACAGTTCCGGCTCTGGCAGCAGACACAGTAAAAATCGGTATTTTTGAGCCGCTTTCCGGAGACAATGGTGCCGGCGGCAAGCAGGAGATTCTTGGAGAGCAGTTTGCGAACAGCGAGACCCCGACCGTAGAGATCGGCGGCAAAGAATACAAAGTGGAACTGGACATCGTTGATAATGAGTCAAACAATGATAAGGCGGTTTCCGCAGCATCCAAGCTTGTATCTGACGGTGTTTCCATCGTTCTCGGTTCCTATGGTTCCGGAGTTTCCATTGTCGGAGGACAGATTTTCCAGGAAGGAGGACTTCCTGCGGTAGGTATTACCTGTACCAATCCACAGGTAACCTTATCTTGTCCGAACTACTACAGAATGTGCTTCCTGGATCCATTCCAGGGTACCGTTCTTGCAAACTTTGCAAATGATAATCTGGAGGCAAAAACAGCTTACGTACTCACCAAACAGGGAGATGACTACTCCGCAGGTTTGGGACATTATTTCACAGAAGCCTTCGAGGATCTTGGGGGCAAGGTAATTACTGAGACTTTCCCGGAAGGAAACAGTGATTTTACTTCTTATCTCACTTCCGCAAAGAATGCAGGCGCAGATGTTATTATGGCTCCGATTTCCATTGAGGCAGCAGCTCTGGTTATTGAGCAGGCGTCCGCACAGGGAATTGATCTTCCGTTTGTAACTCCGGATACCTGGGATTCCAATGTTGTCCTGAATACGGCAAAAGGCAAAGATATTGAAATTTATGTAACAACCTTCTACCAGGAGGGTGGTAACGAAACCTTCGATGCGGGAATGAAAGATTTCATCAATTCCGATTCCACAAACCTTGCAAACAACGGCGGAGATGATACCGTAGCTGCAGTAACCGCTATGGGATATGACGCATATTATCTTGCACTTGAGGCATTAAAGGCTGCGGATTCTACCGATCCTGCAGATGTACTGGCTGCACTTCCGACTCTGGAGTATGATGGTGTCTGCGGCAAAGTCGTATTCGATGAAAACGGCGATGCTAAGAGAGATGCAGCGTTCCTTAAGAGTGTGAACACAGAAACCGGAACCTGGGATTTCGTTGGAGAACAGAAAGTCAGCGAATAACAATCGCAGAGATTTAGATGATAAAATGAACGGGGCGGGTGAAAACTCCCGCCTCTTCACTTGTTTTCAGGAGGAATTTATGGAATGGCTTAGTAGAAATCTGCCGTATTTGCTGGCAGGAATATCTGTTGGCGGTCAGTATGCACTGATTGCCATCGGTTACACCATGGTATACGGAATTCTTCGCCTGATCAACTTTGCCCATGGAGATATTTTCATGGTAGCCGGTCTGATTATGGTTTATGCGTCCGCATCCATGCCGATTTATTTTGCGATACCCTTTGTAATTATTATTACGATCTTGCTTGGCTTTCTTGTGGAAAGAGTGGCATACAAACCACTTCGTCAGGCACCGCGTATGTCTGTCATGATTTCTGCAATCGGTGTTTCTTATCTGCTTCAGAATCTGGCACTTTATATTACCGGAGGTCTGGCACAGCAGTATCCGGCAATTCCGTGGATCAGCGATCAGATCACCATTCTCGGTGCATCTACGAAAAGAGTTACCGTGATCACTCCATTTCTGACACTGTTTCTTGTGATTGTTCTCGTCATTCTGATTCACAAGACAAAAATCGGAATGGCCATGAGAGCGGCATCCAAAGATTTCGAGACATCACAGCTTATGGGAATTAAGATTAATAATGTTATCAGTACAACGTTCATTATTGGATCTTTCCTTGCAGCCATTGGAAGTCTTTTATTCTTTTCCAATTATACCGGTGTTACACCGACCATCGGTACGATGCCCGGACTGAAAGCGTTTGTGGCGGCTGTATTTGGAGGAATCGGATCGATTCCGGGAGCGGTGATCGGAGCATTTATCATTGGTATCTGTGAGAATCTGATCATGCTTATCAATCAGTATGTCTCCTTTGACATCAGTAACTTTAAAGACGCATTTGCATTTCTGCTTCTGATAATCATTCTCTTCTTCCGACCGACCGGTCTGTTTGGTGAGAAGCAGACAGACAAAGTCTGAGGAGGGGCGAGTATGAACAAAAAGAGAAATGTCATTGTCAGTATTCTGGCATTTGCAGTGCTTCTTGGAGTGCTGAAAGTGCTGGAAATGGTTATGCCGGGTTCTATGCTTCTTACGGTTCTGAAGAAAGGATCCATCTATGCACTTGTGGCGGTTTCCATGAACCTGCTGAATGGTTTTACAGGTCTGTTTTCTCTTGGACAGGCGGGATTTATGATGATCGGCGCTTATGTGTATGCGATCTTTACCATTCCGGGAGATCAGAGAGAAATCGTCTATATGTACTATGACGGCGGTGTTGTGCAGTTTGCAGTTCCTGCACTGGTGGGAATTTTGCTGGCAGGTATTTTTGCCGCAGCCTTCGCTTTCCTGATCGGAATTCCGGTTCTTCGTCTGAAGAGCGATTATCTTGCCATTGCAACTCTTGGTTTTGCGGAAATTATGCGTGCATTCTTTCAGTGGGATACGCTGGGACCTGTCACCAACGGTTCTAATATGCTTCGAAGCTTCCCGACTTTTAAGAGTGTGCTTTTCCCGTTCGCAGTATCCGGTGTATGCATCGCAGTTATTGTGCTGATGATTAATTCCACGTATGGCCGTGCTTTCAAAGCTATTCGTGACGATGAGATTGCGGCGGAGGCTATGGGCATCAATCTGGCAAAGCACAAACGCATTGCCTTTACCGTGAGTTCTTTCTTTGCGGGAGTATCCGGTGCATTGCTTGCCATGTATCAGAACAACGTACAGGCAAAATCCTACAACTCAGCCATGACTTATGAGATTCTTCTGATCGTTGTAATTGGCGGAATTGGCTCCATTACAGGAAGTATCATCAGTTCATTCCTGTTTATTGCATGCTCCGAGTGGATTCTTCGTTTCCTTGATGAGACACACACGGTGGCGGGAAAGACTTTGCCTCTTATGAGATCTGGTTTCCGAAAAGTTGTATTTTCTATCATTATTATGATTATCGTGCTGTTCTTCCGACAAGGTATCATGGGCAGCAAAGAGTTTTCCATGAATCGATTTCTTGATCGACTGACGGGGAAAACAAAGAATAAAGCAAAAGGAGGAGACTCCAATGCGTGAGACAGTACTGAAAGTCGACAATGTTACAATGCAGTTTGGCGGTGTAATCGCTGTCGATAATATGAATATCGAGGTCAAAGAGGGAGAGATTGTTTCCCTCATCGGACCGAACGGTGCCGGTAAGACAACAGCTTTCAATGTTATTACAGGTGTGTATGCACCGACCAACGGGGCAGTGTATTTTCAGGGAAAAAAGATTGTTGAGAATCATCCCCAGGGAAAAATGAAAAAAATATATAAAGGTCAGAACAAAGGAAATTACAAAGAAGTTCTGGCACCGACGCCGGACAAGATTACGAAACTTGGAATTGCCCGTACCTTCCAGAACATCCGACTGTTCAAAACACAGACGGTATTTGACAATATTCTGATTGCAAAACATATGCGCAGGTCCAGTAATCTGTTCAGTGCAACCTTCCGCCTGAATCGTGCAGAGGAAGCACGTATGCGCGGGGAAGTGGAAGAGCTTCTGAGAATTCTCGAGCTTGAGGATGTGAGAGATGAGCTGGCAACCTCGCTTCCGTACGGAAAGCAGAGACGTCTTGAGATTGCCCGTGCTCTTGCCACAGATCCGAAACTTCTGCTTCTGGATGAGCCGGCAGCAGGTATGAATCCTCAGGAAACAGATGAACTCACGGCGTTTATCGGACGAATTCGAGATGAATTTGGCCTGACGATTTTCATGATTGAACATCATATGGATCTCGTTATGGAAATTTCTGACCGGATTTATGTTCTGGATTTCGGTAAACCGATTGCAGAGGGACGCCCGGAAGAAATTCAGAACAATGAGAAGGTAATTGAAGCATATCTGGGAGGTGCCGTAGATGAGTAATATTCTGGAAGTCCGAAATCTGAATGTTTCCTATGGAGGTATCAAAGCGGTCAAGGATATCAGTTTCGATGTTCCGAAGGGAGAGGTTGTGACACTGATCGGTGCAAACGGTGCCGGAAAGAGTTCTACTCTTCGTTCCATTGTCGGCCTTGTGAAGCCGACATCCGGAAGTGTCAAATTAAACGGT
>JAUNAE010000321.1 GCA_030527765.1 Eubacteriales bacterium | reverse complement strand
GCCGCAGCGGCACCGATGGCCCGGCAAAAATCGTCATTGGCAAGGATACCCGCCGCAGCAGCTACATGTTTGAGTACAGCCTGGTAGGTGGCCTGGTGGCCAGTGGTGCAGATGCTTACCTGCTGCACGTTACCACCACCCCCTCCGTTGCCTATGTTGTCCGTACTGAGGGCTTTGACTGCGGTATCATGATCTCCGCTTCCCATAATCCCTATTATGACAACGGCATCAAGCTGATCAACGGCTTTGGTGAAAAGATGGATGAAAGTGTCATCGCCCTGGTGGAAGCCTACCTGGATGGCAATCTGGAAGCCTTCGGTAAGACTTGGGAGGAGCTGCCCCTGGCCAAGCGGGATATGATCGGCCGTACTGTTGACCATGTGGCAGGCCGTAACCGCTACATCGGCTATCTGATCTCTCTGGGACTGTATTCTTTCAAGGGTGTCAAAGTGGGCCTGGATTGTGCCAACGGTTCCTCCTGGAATATTGCAAAGTCTGTATTCGATGCTCTGGGCGCCAAGACCTATGTCATCAATGCAGAGCCTGATGGTTATAACATCAATATGAACGCCGGTTCTACCCACATTGAGAACCTCCAGCGGTTCGTGGTGGATAACGGTCTGGATGTGGGTTTTGCTTACGATGGCGATGCCGACCGGTGCCTTTGCGTGGACGAGAAGGGCAATGTGATCACCGGCGACCATATCCTCTATATCTATGGCAAGTACATGAAAGAGCGGGGCAAGCTCCTGGGCAACACTGTGGTCACTACGGTCATGTCCAATTTTGGTCTTTATAAGGCCTTCGACGAGTTGGATATCGGCTACGCCAAAACCAAGGTGGGCGATAAGTACGTCTATGAATATATGATGCAGAATGGCTGCCGTCTGGGCGGTGAGCAGTCTGGTCATATCATCTTTTCCAAGTATGCCTCCACCGGCGATGGCATTTTGACTTCCCTCAAAATGATGGAAGTCATGATGGCTAGGAAAAAGACTTTGAGCCAGCTGTGCGAGGGTTTCACCGTCTATCCCCAGGTACTGAAAAACGTCCGGGTCAATGATAAGGCGGCTGCTCAGGCAGACGAAGATGTCCAGAAGGCAGTTGCCGAGGTCGCTGCCAAGCTGGGCGATTCCGGCCGTATCCTGGTCCGGGAATCCGGTACCGAGCCTTTGATCCGGGTCATGGTGGAAGCGGAAAGCAAGGAAACTTGCGATGCATATGTGGACAGCGTCATTGCGGTCATCAAGGCAAAAGGCCATACGGTATGAGATCTCAAGCCCCGGAGCGAAACGCTTCGGGGCTTGACTTTTATTAAGGGCTCCTCTAAAATGACCATAGTATTTATCAGGAGGTCCTCTATGCAAACGATGCTGTCCCATACAGAAACCGCGAGAGCAGACCAATTGCAGTTCCTGCGTTTTCTTGCGTTTATGAATATCTTCATCTGGCATGCAGAAGCGTGGAATTTCTTTTGTTATCCTGCAGGAAACAGTGGAAATTTTGCGGTAAGTTTTTTCTTTGTGATGAGTGGTTTGGTGACAGGCTATGCCCATTATGGCCGTGAGCGAAAGCCAACGCTGAGAAACATCGGCTGGGATATGTGGAAACGTATCTGTAAGATCTATCCTTTGTATTTCCTAACTATGATGCTGCCGGTTCTCAATTCCAGCTTTCCGGAATGGATCGCTACCGGAAATTGGGAAGAAATGGCGCCTGAGCTTGATCAGCTTCTGAAAAATCTGCTTCTGATCCAGTCTTGGTTCCGAAAAGGCCATTTTACATTCAATATTGTGGGCTGGTTCATGTCCACACTGCTGTTCCTGAACTTATTTAACCTTCCAGTGCTTTATGTGCTGAACAGACTGGATAAAAGAAGAAACCGGTATGGCATATTTATTTTGTCCATCGCTGTGGTATCATTCTTTGCATTCTTCTATTGTGGACTGACACGGGGGCTGTCCTTGAGATTCTGGCATTATGTGTTCCCTCCTGCGCGGATGGGTGAGTATTTAGCTGGTATGATTTTGGGATTCGGGATCAAGAGCTTTTTAAGGACCAATCTGCCAGAAAAAATCCCAGTGTCGGTGTATACCGTGGCAGAGATCGGGGCATTGGGATTATGGTGGATATATCTGCATTGGTGGGGAACCTACTGGACGACCCAAAGTGTCCATTGGCTGCTTCCTAATCTGATCCTTTTGTGTGTGTTCACATTTGGAGGTGGTTTGGTTTCACGCCTTTTCCACTGGAAGCCACTGGTGTATTTGGGAGATATCTCGTTTGAGTGCTATCTGATCCATGAATTGATAGTTATGCGCTATGAAATTAAGCACAATTGGACTGTGGTGTCTGCAATGGATCAGGTGGTGGCGTTCCTGTACTGTCTGATGATTACGATTTTAGCGGCATCTTTATTCCATAGGACGAAAAAACAAAGACAACAGGTATATTAAGATACCTGTTGTCTTTTGCTAAACAGATCCATCTCATTCTTGCTGCTTGATGTTTCTCTGTTTTTGTGTGTCTCTAAAAACTACAAATGTTTCCCTCAAAAACGCTTGCATATTTTTAGGATTGGTAGTACACTAATCTGGTTATTTGATTTTTGCGTTTCGGAGGGTTTTAGGCAATGGAAAAGAATCAAAAGCGCGGTACTTTCTCGGGTCGGCTGGGTTTTGTCCTGGCGGCGGCAGGCAGTGCCGTAGGCCTTGGTAATATTTGGCGATTCCCGTATTTGGCTGCTAAGGATGGCGGCGGTTTGTTTTTGCTGATCTATCTGATCCTGGCGCTTACCTTTGGCTTCACGCTGCTGGTTACAGAGATCGCCATTGGCCGCAGGACCGGTCAAAGCCCTCTGACAGCTTACCGGGTCATCCATCCCAAGATGGGCTGGCTGGGTATCTTCGCCTGTGTGATTCCTGCGCTGATCCTGCCTTATTACTGCACCATCGGCGGATGGGTCCTGAAATACCTGTCGGTCTTTGTCACGATGCAGGGCAGCACGGCTGCAGACAGCGCCTACTTCACCGGATTTATTACGTCCCAGTGGGGGCCCATTATCTGGTTTCTGATTTACATGGCGGCTACCACCTTTGTGGTATACAAAGGTGTGGATAAGGGCATTGAGAAGCTCTCTACCATTTTGATGCCTGTGCTGCTTATCCTGATATTGGGTATTTCCATCTTTTCCCTATTTTTATCCCATACAGATGAAAGCGGCGTGACCCGTACCGGCCTTCAGGGATTCCTGGTCTATGTGATCCCCAATTTTGAAGGCATGACGCTGAAGCAGTTCTTTGTGGTACTGACAGATGCTATGGGTCAGCTGTTCTATTCTATCAGCGTAGCTATGGGTATTATGGTCGCTTACGGTTCCTATGTGAGCAAGGATGCGGATTTGAACAAGTCCGTCAACCAGATCGAGCTATTTGATACCATCGTGGCATTCCTGGCCGGTATGATGATCATTCCAGCTGTGTTTACTTTTATGGGAGCAGAAGGTATGGCAGCCAGCGGTCCGGCACTGATGTTCGTGGCTCTGCCCAAGGTGTTTGACCAGATGGGAAGCGTGATCGGAACCATCGTGGGTATCCTCTTCTTTGTTACCGTTGCGTTTGCGGCCCTGACTTCCTCCGTCTCTGTGATGGAGGCCATCGTGGCCAGTCTGATGGACCAATTCCATTTGAGCCGGAAAAAGACGACCCTGCTGGTGGCAGCCGGCACTGTGGTTGCAGGCTTGATCGTATGTCTTGGCTATAATCTGCTGTATTTCGAAGCCGTTCTGCCCAACACCCCTGCAGGAAAAAATGCCCAGATCCTGGACGTCATGGACTATCTGAGCAATTATATCCTGATGCCTGTGGTGGCCATTTCCAGCTGCGTGCTCATCGGCTGGGTGGTCAAGCCTGCCTTTGTCATTGAAGAGGTGACACTGGGGGGCCACAAGTTCGGCCGCCAGAAGCTGTATACCATCATGGTGAAATACATTACCCCGGTTCTGCTGTTCATTCTGCTGCTGCAGGCTCTGGGGCTTATCAAAATTTAAAAGAATTAGAGGAAAACAGCCGGTATCTTAAGATACCGGCTGTCTTGATGTAGATTATTCTTCCCAGTTGTGCCAGACGTTCTGGACGTCGTCGTCCTCTTCCATGATATCTAACAGCTTTTCCATCAGCGTGATATGCTCTTCGGATTCCAGCTTCTGGTAGTTCTGGGGAACCATTTCGATCTGGGCGGAGACGAAGGTGTACTTGCCCAAGTTCTCGACAACGCCGTTGAAATCGTCGGGCAGGGTGTAGATGGTGAACACATCGCCGTCGGCCTCAAAGTCGTCAGCACCTGCGTCCATGGCGTCCATCATGACCTCTTCCTCGTCCAGCTCACCTTCTTCGTTGTCGATGACCAGAACGCCCTTCTTGTCGAAGGACCAGCTGACGCAGCCGGAAGCGCCCAGATTGCCG
>JAUNAE010000320.1 GCA_030527765.1 Eubacteriales bacterium | reverse complement strand
TCCTGCAACAAAATTGCCTAAGGGGAATTTACACACAAATATGGACTTGACTCTGTTATTTTGTGAAAGTTATCAGAATGTCTGATTTGACCGAATCAAGTAAGTTTCGATGCAAATGTGCAGAGCATTAAGCGGTGGTGAGGAATAATTATAGATATCTTTGTCTAGCCTTCATCCCGGCAACTTGGTACAATTGGAGTAGAACATTGCAAAACCATAGGAGATCGAGCATATGAACCAAACCCTTCAGTTTTATCAACAGAATATAGAACAGTTCGCTGCCGGTACCGTTGCAGTTGATTTCAGTGGCGTTGCGGATCGATTTCTGCACTACCTGCCGACTCACGCAAAGATTCTGGATTATGGATGCGGTTCCGGAAGAGATACCAGATATTTTCTGGAGCGGGGCTATGCAGTGGATGCAATCGACGGCTCCAGGGAGTTGTGCGATTATGCGACTGCCTATACCGGAATACCGGTACGCTGCATGTTGTTTCAAGAACTGGATGCAGTGAAAGAATACGATGGGATCTGGGCGTGTGCATCGATTCTCCATGTGGCAAAAGCAGAACTTCCCGAGATTTTTCGAAAAATGATTCGGGCCCTGAAACCCGGTGGAATGATATATATATCTTTTAAGTATGGGGAGTTTGAGGGAGTGCGAAATCAGAGATATTTTACCGATTTTACATTGGATTCTTTCAAAAAATTCAAGCAGCGGTTTCCGGAACTGGAGATGGTAGAAAGTTGGATTACCGGGGACGTTCGTCCGGAAAGGAGTGAGGAAAAGTGGCTGAATTTGATTCTCAGAAGATCGGATATTCGTTGACGATCGACAGCAAATATCACAATACACTGGATATCGAATGCTTTTCTCTCATGATGAAAGATCCCTCCTATTGCTATAAATTCTACTGGCTGGAAGCAATCGTAAAGCTGATTTCCGAGAATGTCACAGAGACGACGTTCGGTCAGATCATCGATGAGATGATTTCCAATGCATGGTATTCTGTACGGGAATTTCACATCCATCTCAGCGGAATTCAAAACGGGGATGTTCGGGATGGCCTGGAACGTGCGGTGCTGAGACTTGCGGAACTCAGTGCACTTCCTTCGAATGCATCGAAGCCGGAGATCAAAGCAGCCATTGCAGAATATGAGAGTGACTTGAAGCCTTTCAAAGAACAGCTGACCAACATGGTACCTTATCGTGCCCTGGCAGGGTTCTTCCGGAGAAGCAACGACGCCGTGAACTGGGGATCTACCGTGCGAATGGTGGAATACATTTCACGGATCAATGAAAAAGTGCTGCTTCCATATACCCTTGGAAAGAGCTCAAAACTCAAAAAAGAAGTATATTTTCAATCGGCATGGATTGAAATGATTCAGGACAACACCGTTTCCATTCTCGGCTGGATTCAATATGAAAAAACAAAATGGCTGCAGATGAACAATCCGGAGGTTCCGGGACTGATTTACAAACTGGCACCGCTGGATGAAAAGATGCGAAAACTCAACCATGTACGGAAATTGTGGGAAGGGATCCTCTCGGTTCAGCCGGTGTATGACGTGTTTACGGGAAATGTCATCGAAAGAAAGAAGTACGATGTGGATCATTTCATTCCATGGTCTTTCGTTATGAACGACGAACTCTGGAATCTGATGCCGATGGATTCTTCACTGAATTCTTCAAAAAGCAATCGACTTCCGAAATGGGATCCGTTCTTTCGGACTTTTGCGGAAAACCAATTCCAGATGTATGAACAGGTGCAGCAGTCAGAGCATATTCGAAAACTCTACGAAGCATGTTATAGAGACAATCTTCATTCTCTGTGGGCTGGACAAGAACTCTATCGCCCGGGAAATAGAAAAGAGGAGTTCGTGCGTATTTTGGAAAAGAACATGCTGCCGGTATATGATTCCGCAAGAAGACAGGGGTACGAGCTGTGGCAGTATGATGTTGTGAGATAATAGTGATCAGAAAAGTATGGCGTCGCTCCTTATCATAAAACACACAAGTTTTCTTCCGAATCTTTGTCACATATTTAAGTTAAATTGACTGGATATATGGGGGTTTTAGAGCGAATATGTACCTACCAAAAGGAAAACAAAGAAAACGGAAGATAGAATATGGCAAATGGATGGATTGAAGGAAGTTGCCAACACCACATCGAGGGAATATACTGATCCTATATTTAAAATATCTAAGTTGAGGAAGTATGAACGATAAAATAAAAATTCAATTGCGGGAAGGCTTTGAAACCGCATATATTGATGGAAGCCTGGCAACTGATAATGAATACAAGCCGAACTTTGTGTCAAACAATCCGGCAGAGGGGAAAAAGGTTATCTCTTCCATAGAGGAAGAGCTTTTGCGTTGCGAAAAATTTCAGATCAGTGTTGCCTTCATAACTATGGGTGGAATCACTCCTTTACTGCAGACCTTGAAGGAATTGGAAAATAAAGGAATTCCAGGTGAAATCCTTACAACGAATTATTTGGATTTTACAGAGCCTCGTGCGCTGAAAAAGCTTCATGAGCTCTCCAATATTACTATTAAACTATATGATGTGGAAGCCTCTGATGCGGGATTCCATACGAAAGGCTATATTTTTCAAAGACAGGAAGTCTACCGCATTATTTTGGGCAGCTCAAATATGACTAACGCTGCACTCACAACTAATGTAGAATGGAATACCAAAATTATTTCCACAGAAAACGGCGAAGTGGCACAGGAAATAGTTAGGGAGTTCACAACTCTATGGAATTCGCCCTATGCGTTGGAATTTGAGGATTTTTATCCAATATATCAGGAACGCTATCGCATCATCAAACATCAAAGAGAAATTGCGAAGCAGGATAAGATCCCT
Source organism: Eubacteriales bacterium (assembly GCA_030527765.1). Next base: position 1,604 of record JAUNAE010000320.1, on the reverse strand, counting down.
TCTTTTGAAAAATACACCTTGAAACCGAATTCCATGCAGGAGGGATTTATTGCCAATCTTCGAAAAATAATTGCGGCAGGAGAAAAGCGAGCATTGTTGATTTCGGCTACCGGGGAATATGGAATAATGAGGACAGGTAAGAAAGCCTTGAAAAATAAGGTTTCTTGCCTGTCCTTTTAGGTTCCGGCAGCCGGGAACGGGGAAACGTGGCTGATAAATTCAAAAATCTTGCGGAGAAGAAGGTGATATGATAAAATTTAAATATAATTCGGCGATACTTTATGACGCCGAAAATAAAATGAAGGAGGTGATGCGAGCAAAAAGATAAGCATTCCAAATGATCAGATGTTTATCTCCATTAATGAACTGAAAGAACGGGGACTCACGTACTATAAAATCAATCAATTAGTAGAACATGGGAATCTTGTAAAACTTAATAAGAAATTTTACGAGAATACAAACTACCAAGGTGATGAGAATGATTTTTATTACGCATATGCGTTTGCTCCGCAGGGTGTCGTGTGTCTGCAAAGTGCAGCCTCTTATTATCATCTTACTACGTATAGACCAGACGTAGTGGATGTAGCAATACCAAGAAAATCTAAAGTCTCTACACTTCCAGACTGGCCTGAACTCCGCGTAAATTATTACACAGATGATAGATTTAATATAGGAATTGAGACCATTACAGAGGGCAGGAATTCCTTCAGAATCTATGATCTCGAGAAAACGGTTGTTGATATCGTATTCTATAGGGAGAGGGTTGGAATTGAAGAGACAAAAGAAATTCTGACGACATATATTCAGCGGAGAGATAGAAATATTAATCGTCTGATAAAATATGCGGAATCGCTTAAATGCGGAGATGTTATGAAGAATTATCTGGAGGTGTTGGTATGAATGTTGTAGATGTAGTACAAAATTTCAAGACAATTCCATTCTTATTTGTCGGGTCAGGAATGTCCCGTAGATATTATGGGTTGCCTGATTGGGAAGGACTCTTGAGTCACTTTGCACAGATCGTTAGTACAGACGAGTTTATTTACAATTCTTATCTAAGCAAAGCGGAAGGAGAAATTTGCAAGAATGGTCTTTTACCGAAGGTCGCAGAATTGATTCAAAGAGATTTTGATCAAAAATGGTTTAGAGATTCATCGATTAGAACTCTAAATGAAAAAGAACTTGATTTTGTAAAAAGGGGTGTGTCACCGTTTAAGGTAGAAATTGCAGCCTATATTCGCAGGATGTGTATTGAAAAAGAGGCGATGTCAGAAGAAATAGCGTTATTAGAACAAATTTCAAAGCACAGCATTGCTGGTGTCATTACAACAAACTATGATCGTTTTCTTGAAGATCATCTTAATGGTTTCAACACATATATAGGACAAAATCAGTTGGTTTTTTCAACACTTCAAGGTGTTGCAGAAATATACAAAATACATGGCTCCATAGATTCTCCGGACACTATAGTGATTAATGATGTTGATTACAGTAATTTTAATCAAAAAAGTGCGTATCTTGCCGCAAAGCTGATGACAATATTTGTTGAAAATCCTATCATTTTTATGGGATATTCAATTAGTGATAAGAATATACAGGGTATT
>JAUNAE010000024.1:17740-22475 GCA_030527765.1 Eubacteriales bacterium | reverse complement strand
ATTGATTTTTCAAGGTGCGAGTCCCATTTTGTGTATGGGAAGTCTTAGTAAAGTAATATAGGAAGGTCACTTGTAAAAGCAGGTGAGCCTCCGGCGGATCGCAGAGTTCGGCAGAAGAAAGTTGCTTCGCAACTGCCGAACTCGCGCGCGAATCTTCTTGCGAGATTCGCGATTTAATACCAAAAACCTCCGGGCAGGAGTCTCATATAATAAATGAGAGGTTATCCTGCGGGGAGGTTTTTTTGTTTGGGAAATTTTGTTTCTATAAAGATGTTACATTCAGTTATCAATATCCTGAAGAGCAAGATATCCTTCTTCTCCGGTTCGAATCTTAACTACATTTTCAAGATCGTATACGAATACTTTTCCATCGCCGATTTTTCCGGTCTGCAATACGTTCTTTGCAGTTTCGATTACGGTCTGAACTGGAATTACGCTGACAACAATTTCGATCTTAACTTTCGGAAGCAGATTCATATCCATGGCAACACCACGGTAGTAGGAAGGAGCACCTTTCTGGACGCCGCATCCCATTACGTTGGTAATCGTGACACCGGTAACCCCGATTTCACTCATTGCCTGAAGGAATTCTTCCAGTTTGTTCTGACGGGTAATTACAACAACTTTTGTAAGTTTGTGAACGCCTTCCGGTGGAAGCTCAGGAATGGTTTCGGAAGCGGAGAGTGGCTCGCTTACATTCTTCTGAGGCTGAATGGAAGTGCCCATAGGTGCCGGAGGATTACCTGTGAAACTGTCGCCTACAAGGAAACCGTCGTAAGCACTGGAGAGACCATGTTCTTTGGAATCGAGTCCGGCAATTTCTTCTTCCGGTGTTACTCGAAGGCCGATGGTATGTTTGATCACAAGGAAAACAACAGTCATAGTAACGGTTACCCATGCAAGTACGGAGATCATGCCGAGAAGCTGAACTCCCAATCCATGGAAGCCGCCTCCGGTCAGAAGCCCTTTCCATCCGGTTCCTTCACCATCGGAGAAGAGGCCGACAACAAGAGTACCGAGCATACCGTTCATACCGTGTACACCGACAGCACCGACCGGATCATCGACGTGAAGAATCTGATCAATAAATTCCACACCGAATACGACAACAAATCCGGCCAGGATGCCGATGATTGCCGCGGAAGTCGGAGATACGGTATCGCATCCTGCGGTAATGGCAACGAGACCTGCAAGAGAACCGTTCAGAGTCATGGAGACATCCGGTTTTTTATAACGGATCCATGTAATGATCATGACAGTGGTTGTGGCAACCGCAGCTGCAAGGTTTGTAGTTACAAAGATTTTTCCGGCAGATACAAGGGCATCTCCTTCCATACTGACAGTGGAAGCTCCGTTGAATCCGAACCAGCAGAACCAGAGAATGAAGACTCCGAGAGCACCGATGGTAAGGTTGTGTCCTGGAATTGCTTTGGATTTGCCGTCTTTTGTGTATTTTCCGATACGTGGACCAAGGATCAGGGCACCGATAAATGCGGCTGCACCTCCTACCATATGAACGGCGGTAGATCCGGCGAAATCATGGAAGCCCATCTGGGCAAGAAAACCGCCGCCCCAGATCCAGTGACCGGATACAGGATAAACAACGAGACTGATGAGAAAACTGTAAATACAATAGGAAAGGAACTTGGTACGTTCGGCCATGGCACCGGAGACGATGGTGGCAGCAGTTGCGCAAAAGACGGTCTGAAAAATCAGATATGCCCAGAACGGAACACCATCCGGCAGCATGGAGGTTCCGTAATTTGCCTCAGAAGCAATACCGCCGATTTTTCCGAAAAATCCGTTTCCGGTTCCAAACATAATACCGAAACCGACGAGCCAGAAAACCGGGGTTCCAATACAAAAGTCCATCATGTTTTTCATGATAATATTGCCGGCATTTTTTGCACGGGTGAAACCGGCTTCAACCATTGCAAAACCGGCCTGCATAAAGTAAACAAGAGCAGCGCCCAGAAGTACCCACATGGTGCTGACAGCAGAAAAACTATTCATAAAAATACCTCCTTCGGGCATAAGGGATCAGAGGGGTGAAAAATCCCTATGCCGATACTTACTGTTAAAAGTTTCGATTGATTAAAAAAGTGGCGCGGTCTCTATGGAGAAGACCGCGCCTTTGCGAGTATTATTCTAAATTAACACATCTAATCATTATGAAAAAAGCTTATAAGGAAAACAGAAGTTTTCCGTAAGTAGGATATGGAAGCAGAGCATCAGGAAGCAGAGCTTCTGCTTTGTCAGCTGCGGTACGCAGAGCATCCATATCGGAAAGAACTTTGCTCTGGAAGCATTTGGAACTATCAAGAACATCGGAGAAGGAGAGCGCTTCTTTCGTATCTTCTGCAAGAAGAGTAAGCTCCTTTGTCATAGCATCTCCAAGTTCTGTTAAGGTTCGAATAACCGTTGCTTCACTTTCGATGGAGATTCCCGGAAGAATCTGGGATTTCTTTGCAGCGGTTTCAGAAAGCTGCTGAACGTAGGTGAAGATACTTGGAAGCAGATCTTTCTGGATGATTTCACTCATGGTCTGAGATTCGATATTGATAGTCTTTGCATAGTTTTCAAGCCAGATCTCATAGCGGGAATGGAGTTCCTCAAGAGTGAAAATGCCGTGAGCGGTGAACAATTCTTTGTTCTTTTCAGAGATAAAGTAAGGGAGAGCGTCCGGTGTGGATTTCAGATTATAGAGACCGCGGCTCTCGGCTTCGGCAACCCATTCATCCGTATAGCCATTGCCATTAAAGATTACTCTTCGATGGTTCTTCAGAGCTTCTTTCAGAAGTTCATGCACTGCAGATTCCATGTTTTCCGGAGCAACAGACTGAAGTTTTGCAGCATACTGCTTCAGAACTTCGGCAACTGCTGTGTTCAGAACGATATTCGGGTTGGCAACAGAGGAAGAAGATCCCAGCATACGGAACTCAAATTTGTTTCCTGTGAAGGCAAAAGGAGAAGTTCTGTTTCGGTCAGTGTTGTCTTTCACAAAGTGAGGAAGTACGTGAGCACCAATGTCCATCTGTATAGAGCGGGAACCTGCAAAATAGGTATCGTTCTCGATGGATTTCAGAACTTCCGTAAGCTCATCTCCGAGGAAAATGGAGACAATTGCAGGCGGGGCCTCATTTGCACCGAGACGATGATCGTTGCCGGCACTTGCTACGGAGATACGAAGAAGATCAGCATACTCATCCACGGCCTGGATAACTGCGGTCAGGAATACAAGAAACTGGGTGTTCTCAGCAGGTGTTTTGCCGGGATCCAGAAGATTAATTCCTGTATCTGTGATCATGGACCAGTTGTTATGTTTGCCGCTTCCGTTGATTCCCTCGAATGGTTTTTCATGAAGAAGGCAAACAAGATCATGTTTGTCGGCCACTTTCTTCATAATTTCCATGGTAAGCTGGTTGTGATCCACAGCCACATTGCTTGTGTCAAAAACAGGAGCAAGCTCGTGCTGGGCCGGTGCTACTTCATTATGTTTGGTTTTTGCAGGAATGCCAAGCTTCCAGAGTTCCTCATCCAAATCATGCATATAAGCAGCGACTTTTGGCTTCAGAGTACCGAAATAGTGATCTTCCATTTCCTGACCTTTCGGAGCCGGAGCACCGATGAGGGTTCTGCCGCAGTAAACGAGATCTTTTCTCTGTTTGTAGAGGGTTTTATCTACAAGGAAGTATTCCTGCTCAGGACCAACGGTAGTGGAAACATGGCGAACTTCTTCGTTTCCGAGGATGTGCAGCATGTGAACCGCTTCTTTGTTCAGTGCCTCCATGGAGCGAAGAAGAGGTGTTTTTTTGTCCAGGGCTTCGCCGCTGTAGGAGCAGAAGGCGGTTGGAATGTACAAGGTTCCATCCTTGATAAAGGCAGGGGATGTAGGATCCCACGCAGTATATCCTCTTGCTTCAAAGGTTGCCCGAAGTCCTCCGGAAGGAAAACTGGAGGCATCCGGCTCGCCTTTTACAAGCTCTTTGCCGGAAAAGTCCATGATAATCTGTCCGTCTCCGGTAGGAGAAATAAAGCTGTCGTGCTTTTCGGCAGTGACACCGGTCATTGGCTGGAACCAATGGGTATAGTGAGTAGCGCCATTCTCGATTGCCCATTCTTTCATTGCAACAGCAACGGAATTTGCCACATCCAGTTCCAGATGTGTTTCATTTTGAATGGTTTTTCGCAGTGCTTTGTACATGTCTTTTGGAAGTTTGCTTCTCATGATTCGATCATTAAATACGAGACTTCCATACAGTTCAGGAATATTTTTTTCCATAATAACAACTCCTTTCAACAAGCAAAAAAAAGGCGCCTCGGACATTGTGTCCAAAGCGCCTTTGCTTCATGGATGATATTAAACCACAGGAATTCGGGGATGTCAATACCAAATTTAACCGAATCAAAAATAGGAGATGATCTGATTATTGAAGAAGTTCGTTGTCTTGACATTTGACAGGAAGACTTTATAATGGTGCTGAAAGCAAAGGCGCTTCACCAACAGGTGGAGTGCCTTTTTTTGTAAAAGTCCCGTGGTGCGGCAACGCAGACGTCGTGCTTGCACGTAAGAATGCGTTGACATAGCACGGGCTAACTGTTATCCATGATTACCCATGGTGATATCTGCGTCAGTAGATATTCAAGATTGTACAATAGGAGGCTTCGAATGAGTGAAATAAAGGAAGAGTGTGGAGTGTTTGGAATTTTTGATCTGGAAGGAAAACGAGTTGCT
>JAUNAE010000024.1:0-17730 GCA_030527765.1 Eubacteriales bacterium | reverse complement strand
CTTCCAATTATTATGGTTTGATGGCACTGCAGCACCGGGGACAGGAATCCTGTGGACTGGCAGTATCCGATACAAAAGGAGACCGGGGAAATATTAAATTCTATAAAAACCTTGGTCTGGTCAGCGAAGTGCTCACATCAGACAGAATAGAACCGATCACAGGTGATCTTGGAATTGGTCATGTGCGGTATTCTACGACCGGGGCTTCTGTCCGTGAAAACGCTCAGCCACTGGTTCTTTCTTATATCAAGGGAACTCTGGCCCTGGCACACAATGGAAATCTCGTAAATACAGAAGAACTGAAATGGGAATTGATTCAGACGGGAGCTGTTTTTTACACAACAACGGACTCTGAAGTGATTGCCTTCCATATTGCAAGGGAGAGAGTACATTCCGGAAGTGTCGAGGAGGCAGTGCTGAAGACTGCGAAAAAATTAAAAGGAGCTTATGGGCTTGTGATTATGAGTCCGAGGAAGCTGATTGCAGTGAGGGATCCTCTGGGATTGAAGCCATTGTGTCTTGGAAAAAGAGATTCTGCCTATATTGTGGCATCCGAAAGCTGTGCCCTGGAGTCTGTGGGAGCAGAGTTTGTCCGGGATCTGAAACCGGGAGAGATTCTGACGATATCCAAAGAGGGGCTTTCTTCGAATTATGATCTTTGTCAGGAAAAACATGCCCATTGTGTGTTTGAGTATATTTACTTTGCAAGACTGGACAGTACGATGGATGGTGTGGAGATTTATAATGCAAGAATTCGCGGCGGCAAATCTCTGGCAAAATCCTTCCCTGTAGAGGCGGATCTGGTGGTAGGCGTTCCGGACTCTGGTGTTACAGCTGCGAAGGGGTTTGCGGAAGAATCCGGGATTCCATTTGGAATTGCTTTTCACAAAAACAGTTACATTGGAAGAACCTTTATTAAACCGACCCAGAAAGAACGGGAATCAAGCGTACATATGAAACTAAGTGTTCTGAAATCGGTTGTGCAGGGAAAGCGGCTGGTTCTTGTAGATGATTCTATTGTCCGGGGAACAACGATGGCGAATCTGATTACCATGCTGAAAGAGGCGGGAGCAAAGGAAGTTCATGTAAGGGTCAGTTCCCCTGCATTTCTTCACCCATGTTACTTCGGAACCGATGTTCCGTCCAATGACCAGCTGATTGCCTCCGGTCACAGCAGAGAAGAAATTCAGAAAATGATCGGTGCGGATTCTCTTGGCTATATGGAAATTCAGTATCTGGAAGGAATGGCAGGAGGACTTCCTCTGTGCAAAGCCTGCTTTGATGGGAATTATCCTATGGAGATTCCGAAAGAATCTCATCTGAAATAAGCTTCAATGGTCGCTTTACCAAGTCGTGGTAAAGAAGTGCAGTGAGAAAATAACCTGTGAAAACTGTAAATATGTAATCGGTTTCATAGTGAAAAATAAATTTTATCAAATAAAAACGAGGACATAATAGACAAAAAGTGACATCGAACAGAGAGAATAGTGTCGAAAACGTGAAGATATTGCGCAAATGTTACATGAATCAATACGCTGTCACTCTTGACATAAAGGCTGTCTGGTGCTATTTTTCTGCAATGGGAATAGATAAAAAATGAAGCAAAGGAGGATGCCGATTATGTCCCAGACAGTGAAGTTTAATGAGCCTAACGAAGTGTTGGAATTCGTAAATGCTGCAAGTCGATGTGATTTTGACATTGATATTTTTACTTCTTACAATCGCATGATTGTGGATGCAAAATCGATCCTTGGTATTATGAGTATGGGAATTGCTCATGCAATGCACGTACGGTGCCATGGGGAGAACAAAGAGTTCGAACAGGTGCTCAAAAAATACGCGGTAGGCTGATTTTTGTTTGACAAACAGAAAAAAAGGGTTTACACTGACTTCATTAAAAATTTATATGAGTTCAAATCTGACAAAGGTGTCAGGACTTCTTAGGGAATTTATCCCTTCATAGGAGTTCTGACACCTTTTTTCTTTGATTTACAGAAATTTTTTGATCATATGATAGAAAGTGGAGGAAAGAAGAATGGGTGTAAAGTACGTTTTTGTGACAGGAGGAGTGGTCTCCGGACTTGGTAAAGGAATTACGGCGGCATCTTTGGGAAGATTGCTGAAAGCAAGAGGTTATCAGGTAACCATGCAGAAATTTGATCCATATATCAATATGGATCCGGGAACAATGAATCCGATTCAGCATGGAGAAGTATTTGTCACAGACGACGGCACAGAAACAGATCTGGATCTTGGACACTATGAACGATTCATTGACGAAAGTCTGGATCGGAATTCCAATGTGACAACAGGAAAAATATACTGGTCTGTTCTTCAGAAGGAACGCCACGGTGATTTCGGAGGAGGGACGGTACAGGTCATTCCCCATATCACGAATGAGATTAAAGGACGATTTTATAAAGCAAAAACACCGGAGGAAGAGCGAATAGCAATCATTGAAGTTGGAGGAACAGTCGGGGATATTGAGAGTCAGCCTTTTCTGGAGGCAATAAGGCAGTTTCAGCAGGATGTAGGTCCGGAAAACGCCATTTTGCTCCATGTAACGTTAATTCCGTATCTTAGGGCATCCGGGGAAATGAAAACGAAGCCGACTCAGGCCAGTGTGAAGCAGCTGCAGGGAATGGGAATTCAGCCGGATATTCTCGTATGCAGAAGTGAATATGAACTCTCCGATGAAATACGGGAAAAAATTGCAAGGTTCTGCAATGTTCCGAAAAACCACGTACTGCAGAATCTGGATGTGGAGTATCTGTATGAGGCTCCTCTTGCTATGGAAAGAGAGAAGCTGGCAGAGGTTGTGCAGGAATGTCTTGGACTTCCTAATCGAAAGCCTGATCTTACGGACTGGGAAGATATGGTAAACAGTTTGAGACATCCGGACAAAAAGGCAGAAATTGCCATTGTGGGAAAATATACGCAGCTTCATGATGCTTATCTGAGTGTAGTGGAAGCATTGAAACACGGAGGAATTTCCTGCAAAGCAAAAATAGAATTCCTGTGGATTGATTCTGAAGAGCTGGATGAGAAGAATCTGGATCAGAAACTTCACAAGGCAGATGGAATTTTGGTTCCGGGAGGCTTTGGAAGCAGAGGAACGGAAGGAATGATTCTTGCGGCATCCTATGCAAGAGTACACAAAGTTCCGTTTCTTGGAATTTGCCTGGGTATGCAAATGGCGATTGTGGAGTTTGCAAGAAACGTTCTGGGGTATGCGGATGCGAACAGCATTGAACTTAATCCGGAGACAAAGCATCCGATGATCGCCCTTATGCCGGATCAGGAAAATATTGAAAATCTAGGCGGAACCTTAAGACTTGGATCGTATCCGTGTGTTCTGGCAAAAGCGTCCAGAGCAGAGAAACTTTATGGGAAAGAAACGATTCATGAGCGGCACAGACATCGCTATGAGGTGAATAATTTATATAGAAAAGAGTTGTCGGAACATGGAATGGTCATTTGCGGAACATCCCCGAATCAGCATATTGTGGAAATGATTGAACTTTCAGATCATCCATTTTACGTTGGAACCCAGGGACATCCGGAGTTCAAATCCAGACCAAATCATGCACACCCGCTGTTCCGTGGCTTTGTACAGGCAGCAGTGGAGAGAGGAGAAAACAGGGAATGAGAAATGAACAGCAGACACAACAGGGACTCTACAGACCGGAATTTGAACATGACAACTGTGGAATAGGAGCAGTTGTAAATATCAAAGGCAAGAAGAGTCATGATACAGTGGCGAATGCCCTGAAAATTGTTGAAAATCTGGAACATCGTGCGGGAAAAGATGCGGAGGGAAAGACCGGTGACGGCGTCGGCATTCTGCTGCAGATTTCTCATAAGTTTTTTAAGAATGCAGTGAAACCTCTGGGAATTACTCTTGGAGGCGAGCGCGAGTATGGTATCGCCCAGCTCTTTTTTCCACAGCATGAAATAAAAAGAGCCCAGGCAAGAAAAATGTTTGAAATCATTCTGGAAAAAGAGGGACTGGAACTTCTCGGCTGGCGGCAGGTTCCGGTACATCCGGAAGTGTTGGGACACAAGGCGCTGGAGTGTATGCCGTGCATTATGCAGGCATTTATAAAGAAGCCGGAAGAGATCGAGAAGGGACTTCCCTTTGATCGCAGACTTTATATTGCCCGAAGAGAATTTGAGCAGAGCAATGACAACACGTACGTGGTGTCCATGAGCAGCAGAACGATTGTCTATAAAGGAATGTTTCTTGTGGATCAGCTCAGAACTTTTTTTGCGGATCTTTTGAGTCCGGAATATGAATCTGCCATCGCTATGGTACATTCCAGATTCAGTACCAATACGAATCCGAGCTGGGAGAGAGCTCATCCGAATCGCCTGATGGTGCACAACGGAGAGATTAATACGATTAGGGGAAATGCAGATAAAATGCTCGCCCGTGAGGAAAACATGGAATCCCCGTTCTTTGAAGGAGAGATTCACAAAATTCTTCCGGTGGTTAACCGAAGTGGATCAGATTCCGCCATGCTTGACAATACCCTGGAATTTCTTGTGATGAGTGGAATGGATCTGCCCCTTGCCGTTATGATTACCATTCCGGAACCGTGGGCAAACAATGACACGCTGGAGCAGGAGAAGAAAGATTTTTATCAGTATTATGCAACGATGATGGAACCGTGGGACGGCCCTGCATCCATTCTGTTTTCTGATGGAGATGTTATGGGAGCTGTGCTCGACCGCAATGGACTTCGTCCGTCCCGTTATTACATCACTTCGGATGGAAATGTCATTCTTTCATCGGAAGTCGGCGTCCTTCCGATTCCGGAGGAATCCATTGTCCTGAAAGAACGGCTTCACCCGGGCAAAATGCTTCTGATTGATACGGTTCAGGGAAAAGTCGTCGACGATGATGAATTGAAGAGAACCTATGCGGCTATGCAGCCTTATGGAGAATGGCTGGACAGCAATCTTCTGAAACTGGGAGATATCCACATTCCGAATCAGAGACCGGTAGAATATACGAAGGAACAGCGGGCGAGACTTCAGAAGGCATTTGGATATACTTACGAGCAGTATCGTACGCAGATTCGCAACATGGCACTGAATGGATCAGAGAGTATTGGAGCAATGGGTGTAGATACTCCTCTTGCGGTGTTGTCTGATCAGAATCGGCCGCTCTTTGATTATTTCAAGCAGCTGTTTGCCCAGGTAACCAATCCTCCGATTGATGCTATTCGCGAAGAAATTGTGACAAGTACCAGTGTCTATGTGGGAAAAGATGCCAATATTCTGGAACAGAAGCCGGAGAACTGCCGTGTACTGAAGATTCACAATCCGATTCTGACGAATACGGATATGATGAAAATCAAACATCTTTCCCAGGATGGCTTCCACACGGCTGTTGTTTCAACTCTGTATTATAAGAGCACCAAGCTTGAGAGAGCCATTGACAGACTTTTTGTGGAAGTGGATAAAGCCTACAGGGACGGGGCAAATATTCTCGTACTTTCCGACCGGGGAGTTGATGAAAATCATATGGCAATTCCATCCCTGCTTGCAGTATCAGCAGTGCATCAGCACCTTGTAAAAACAAAGAAAAGTACTTCGCTTGCCATCATTCTGGAATCCGGAGAACCACGGGAAGTACATCATTTTGCGACACTTCTCGGATATGGAGCAAGTGCTGTGAACCCATATCTTGCCCAGGAGACTATTCGAGAACTGATTGACAATCATATGCTGGATAAAGACTACTATGCGGCAGTGGATGATTACAATCATGCAGTGATCAGCGGAATTGTAAAAATTGCATCCAAGATGGGTATTTCGACCATTCAATCCTATCAGGGATCTCAGATTTTTGAGGCAGTCGGTATTGCTGATTCGGTAATTGAAAAATACTTCACAGGCACCGTCAGCAGAGTTGGCGGTATTACTCTGGAAGATATGGAAGCCAATGTAGAAAAACTTCATTCGGAGGCCTTTGACCCCCTGGGACTTTCCGTGGATTTGACATTGGACAGCGTCGGAGCTCACAAAATGAGAAGTCAGGGAGAAGAACACCGCTATAATCCAAAAACGATTCACCTTCTCCAACAGGCTGCATGGACAGGAAGTTATGACCTGTTCAAAGAGTACACAGCTCTGGTAGATCAGGAATCTTGCGGAACTCTCAGAGGACTTCTGGACTTTCATTTTGCAAAAGAACCGATACCGATGGAAGAAGTGGAAAGTGTTGAATCCATTGTAAAGAGATTTAAAACCGGAGCGATGTCCTACGGTTCTATCAGCCAGGAAGCTCACGAAACTCTGGCAATTGCAATGAATCACCTTCATGGAAAATCCAACACAGGTGAAGGCGGAGAAAGCGATGACCGTCTGGATTCCGCAAAGGATCCGGACAGCAGATGTTCTGCGATCAAGCAGGTGGCTTCCGGACGATTCGGAGTGACAAGCCGGTATCTTGTTTCGGCAAAGGAAATTCAGATTAAGATGGCACAGGGAGCAAAGCCCGGAGAAGGCGGACATCTGCCGTCCAAGAAGGTGTATCCGTGGATTGCAAAGACCAGACATTCCACCCCGGGAGTCAGTCTGATTTCCCCACCGCCTCACCATGACATTTATTCCATCGAGGATTTGGCTCAGCTGATCTATGATTTGAAAAATGCGAATAAATATGCGGATATTTCTGTAAAACTTGTATCGGAAGCCGGCGTGGGAACAGTCGCAGCGGGTGTTGCAAAGGCGGGTGCTCAGGTGATATTGATTTCCGGATATGACGGCGGTACCGGAGCTGCTCCGAGAAGTTCCATCCATAATGCCGGACTTCCATGGGAACTGGGGCTTGCAGAAACACATCAGACACTTCTTAAGAACGGTCTCAGAAACAGAGTACGAATTGAAACCGACGGAAAGCTTATGAGCGGAAGAGATGTTGCCATTGCAGCACTCATGGGAGCGGAAGAATTTGGATTTGCCACCGCTCCTCTTGTGACGATGGGCTGTGTCATGATGAGGGTTTGTAATCTGGATACTTGCCCTGTGGGAGTTGCGACCCAGAATCCGGAACTTCGCAAACGGTTCCGTGGCAAACCGGAGTACGTGGAAAACTTTATGAAGTTCATTGCCCAGGAACTCCGGGAGTATATGGCGAAGCTTGGAATTCGCACCCTGAATGAAATGGTAGGACGTACGGATCTACTTTTCCAGAAGGATGCAGCAGAAGGAGCCCGCGCGAAAAAACTGGATCTTAGTGCAGTGCTTCTCGGAGGATGCGAGAAGGAAAATGCGGTGATCTTTGACAAGAGTGCCGAATACAATTTTGAACTGGAGAAAACCATTGATGAGAGAATTCTCCTGAAGAAATGCAAAGATTCCATTAAGAATGGCAGTCATTCGGAAGTATCCGTAGAAGTTACAAATGTGAATCGTACCTTTGGAACTCTTCTTGGGGCGGAAATTACAAGAGAACACAAAGAAGGACTGAGTGAAGATACGATCCGGATTCACTGTAAGGGAGCCGGCGGACAGAGCTTTGGAGCCTTTATTCCGAAAGGTCTGACTCTGGAACTTACCGGAGATTCCAATGATTACTTCGGTAAAGGTCTCTCCGGAGGAAAATTGGTGTTGAGAGTTCCTGAGAAAGCTTCCTATAAGGCGGAAGAGAATATTATTGTAGGTAATGTGGCTCTTTACGGAGCTACCAGCGGAAAAGCCTTCATCAATGGTGTGGCAGGAGAGCGTTTTGCAGTCCGTAATTCCGGCGCCTGTGCAGTTGTAGAAGGGGTAGGAGAACATGGATGCGAGTATATGACCGGAGGACGGGTTGTAGTCCTTGGCCGTACCGGAAAGAATTTTGCAGCAGGTATGAGCGGCGGTATCGCTTATGTGCTGGATCAGGAAAATGTGCTCTACAAGAATCTGAACAAATCCATGATACTGATTGAAAAAGTTGACAATCCATATGATAAGAAAGAATTGAAGGATCTCATAGAAGAGCACGTAAAAGAGACAAATTCCGAGCTTGGAAGGAAGGTACTGGATCATTTTGAAGACATGCTTCCTCATTTCAAAAAGCTGATTCCAAAGGAATATAAGAAAATGCTGACAATCAGTGCAAAGCTGGAAGAAAAAGGACTGAACAGTGAACAGGCACAAATGGAAGCGTTCTACGAAAGCATCGGTGTAAAGCGTATGGGAGTGTAAAGAGGAGGAAGCATTATGGGAAAACCAACAGGTTTTTTGGAATATCAACGGGAGACAGCGAAAGTGCTGCCTCCAAAGGTAAGAATTGGGAACTTTAATGAATTTCGTACTCCCCTGAATCTGGAAAAACAGTCTCTTCAGGGAGCGAGATGTATGGCTTGCGGTGTTCCGTTCTGCCAGTCCGGGATGATGATTGGAGGAATGGCATCGGGCTGTCCTCTTCACAATCTGGTACCTGAGACAAATGATCTTGTATATACAGGAAACTGGGAGCAGGCATATCTGAGGCTTATGAAGACACACAGTTTCCCGGAGTTTACATCCAGAGTCTGCCCGGCTCTCTGCGAAGCTGCCTGTACATGTAATCTGGATAGTGAACCGGTGGCGACAAAGGAAAATGAGAAAGCGATTATCGAAACAGCCTTTCAGAAAGGATGGGTGAAACCGAAGGTTCCGGCGGTGCGCACCGGCAAAAAAATTGCAGTGATCGGAAGCGGCCCTTCCGGACTTGCGGCAGCTCAGAGACTGAATCAGAGAGGACATTCCGTAACGGTTTATGAAAGAAACGACCGCATCGGAGGGCTTCTCCGATACGGAATTCCAAATATGAAACTGGACAAATCCGTGATCGACCGGAGAATCCGGATTATGGAGGAAGAAGGAGTACACTTTGTAACCGGAGTGAATGTGGGAGAAGATCTGAAGCCGGAGGAACTTCTGAAAGAGTATGACAGAATTGTTTTGTGCTGCGGAGCCTCGAATCCCAGGGATATTAAGGTTCCCGGAAGGGAAGCCGGCAACATCTTTTTTGCAGTGGATTTCCTGAAGCTGGTGACAAAGACACTTCTGGATTCTGATTTTCGAAAAGCGCCTTATGAATATGCAAAGAACAAAAACGTTCTTGTGATCGGTGGCGGAGATACAGGAAATGACTGTGTGGGAACTGCCATTCGTCTCGGGGCAAAATCCGTGATTCAGCTGGAAATGATGCCAAAACCTTCGGAAGAAAGGACGGCTTCCAATCCATGGCCTCAGTGGCCGCGAGTGCTGAAGACAGACTACGGTCAGGAAGAAGCCATTGCGGTGTTTGGAAAGGATCCAAGAGTATACCAGACAACAGTCTCTGAATTCATTCCTGACAAAAAGGGGAATGTTTCCAAAGCAAAACTGGTTCGTCTTACAGGGAAGAAGGATCCGAAATCCGGGAGAATGCAAATGGTTCCTGTGGAAGGAAGCGAGGAAGTGATTCCTGTGGATCTGGTACTCATTGCTGCGGGATTTCTCGGAAGTCAGAAGTATGTGACAGATGCATTCAAGGTCAAAGTGAACCAGAGAACAAATGTTGAAACACTTCCGGAAGCTTATGAGACGAGCGTACCACGTGTGTTCACTGCAGGGGATATGCACAGAGGACAGTCCCTTGTCGTGTGGGCAATTCGGGAAGGAAGGGAAGCTGCCCGCGCTGTCGATCAGTCCTTAATGGGATATACCTATCTGTAGGATTGACAAAACACTTTAACGTGCTATAATGTTAAAGACTGAACAAGGGCGTTCTTCTGCAAAGGTGGAAGTGCGCCCTTTTCTAAAAAGAAACAGTGAACTTCCATAAGAAATGAAAAAGGAGACGATTATGGCACATTATACAAAAGAAGACATCCTGAGGCTCGCAGAGGAAGAAGGCGTTGAGTTTATCCGCCTGCAGTTTACAGATATGTTTGGAACACTCAAAAATGTTGCGGTTACGGCGAGAGAACTGGAAAGAGCTCTGAATAACGCCTGCATCGTAGACGGTTCTCATCTGGCAGGCATTGCCAGCGAGACAGAACCGGATATGGTCCTTTATCCGGACTATGATACGTTTGCGATTCTTCCATGGAGACCTCAGCAGGGAAAAGTTGCACGGCTTCTCTGCGACATATACAGACCGGATGGTACTCCCTGTGTGACAAGTGCCAGATATATTTTGAAAGAAACCACAAGAAAAGCTGCAGAAAAAGGATATGTCTGCTTCTCAGATCCGGAGTGTGAGTTTTTCCTTTTCCACACCAATGACAACGGTATGCCGACAACTTTGTCCCACGAAAAAGCAGGATATCTTGACATCAGTCCGATGGATCTGGGAGAGAATGCAAGACGTGACATGGTGCTGAATCTGGAAGATCTTGGAATTGAAGTAGAATCTTCTCATCACGAGAATTCTCCGGCACAGCATGAAATTGATTTTAAGGCAGCACCGGTGGAAGAGACAGCAGACCGCATTATCAGCCTTAAGATGACTGTTCGAACTATTGCCAAGAGACATGGACTTCATGCGACCTTTATGCCGAAACCTCGGAATGAAGTGAACGGTTCAGGAATGCACATCCATTTTTCGCTGTTCCGAAATGGGAAAAATGTGTTTGTTGACCCGGAAGATCCAAAGAAACTCAGCGAAGAGGCTTACTACTTTGTAGGAGGCCTTATGGCTCACAGTAAGGAGATGGCTCTGATCACCAATCCTCTTGTAAACTCCTACAAACGTCTGGTTCCGGGATTTGAGGCTCCTACAGAACTTACCTGGACAACTTCCAATCAGAACTCTCTTGTTCGTATTCCGGGAGCCAGAGGAGAGAGAACAACCATCGAGCTTCGAAGCCCGGATGGCGCTTCCAATCCATATCTTGTTCTGGCAGTGTGCCTTGCAGCAGGACTGGATGGAATCGAGAGAAAGATTTATCCGACAAAAGCAGCGAATCGTTCTTTCTCTGCATCGGATACAAGAGCTATGAAAATTGAATATCTTCCGGAAAATCTTCAGGAGGCAATTGATCTGTTTGAAGAGAGTGAATGGATGCAGGAAATTCTCGGAAAGGAATTCTGCACAGCCTATACAGCGGCCAAGAGAAAAGAATGGCGCCGTTATATCAGGCAGGTGACAGAATGGGAAATTGAAGAATATCTGTACCGTGTATAAGAGGTCCGGAAAGAGAGCAAGACAATGAATATCAGTATCGTGGTGGCATTACCGAACATAGAAGACGCAAAAAAGATTCGTGGAATACTGGTTCGATTCGGGTATCCGGTAATCAAAGTCTGTGATACCGGGGCGAGGGTGCTGGCAGCAGTTTCGGAACTCGATGCGGGAATCGTGATCTGCGGATACCACCTGAAGGATATGTATTATCGAGATGTTGCTGAAAATCTGCCGGATTGTTTTGAACTTCTGCTTCTTGCCTCGGCGAGGGTTGTGAGTGAAGCGCCGAATTCTATTCTGACAGTAGAACTGCCTATGAAGTCGGGAGATCTGGTGAATACCGTCGAAATGATGGCATCGCAGATGCAGCGAAAATACAAGCGAGATAAAAGACCGAGAGAGCGCACTTCTAAGGATCGCGGAGACATTGATAGAGCAAAACTTCTTCTAATGGAAAGAAATCATTTGAGTGAAGAGGAAGCTTATCGCTATATCCAGAAGAACAGCATGGATTCTCAGACAAATATGGTAGAAACAGCCCAGATGATTCTGGTGCTGCTGAATGACTCTGTCTGACTGAAAAAGTTTTTGCAGCTGTGAGTGTATACGAGAAAGGAAGGCAGAAAAATGCTTACAATTAATCATAATTATCAGAAGCTTCAGGGAAGCTATCTGTTTTCAAACATTGCCAGAAAAGTGAGAGAGTACGGGGAGAACAATCCGGAGGCGGAGATTATCCGCCTTGGAATCGGAGATGTTACCCAGCCGTTGGCTCCATCGATTATTAAAGCACTTCACAGTGCAGTAGATGAAATGGGACAGGCGGAGACATTTCGCGGGTATGCTCCGGATCTTGGATATGATTTCTTAAGAGAGGCCATTGCGAAATGGGATTATGAAAGCCGTGGATGCAAGATCCGACCGGATGAGATTTTTGTGTCTGATGGAGCAAAAAGTGATTCCGGAAATATTCAGGAAATCTTCGGAAGAGATAATAAAGTTGCGGTATGTGACCCTGTTTATCCTGTTTATGTAGACACTAACGTTATGGCAGGCAGAACCGGAGAATTCAATCCTGAGAGAGGCAATTTTGATGATGTCATTTATATGCCGTGTACCAGAGAGAATGGGTTCCTTCCGGAACTTCCAAAGGAGGTCCCGGATCTGATTTATCTGTGTTTTCCGAACAATCCCACCGGATGCGGTATCTCAAAAACGGATCTTCAGAAGTGGGTGGATTATGCAAATCTCCACGGCAGTGTCATTATTTATGATGCGGCATATGAAGCATATATTTCCAATCCGGAAATGCCTCACAGCATTTATGAATGTGAAGGGGCTAAGACCTGTGCCATTGAACTTCACAGCTTTTCCAAAAACGCAGGGTTCACAGGAGTACGTCTTGGTTATACCGTTGTTCCTGAGGAACTTGTGCGAGAAGGGGTTTCTCTTCACAGCCTCTGGGCAAGACGGCATGGAACCAAATTCAACGGTGCACCTTATATTGTGCAGAGAGCAGGAGAGGCTGTCTATTCCCCGGAAGGACAGAAGGAACTGAAGGAACAGATTGCCTACTATATGAACAATGCGAAAACGATTCGAGAGGGACTTCTTGATGCAGGATATGAAGTATACGGAGGACAGGATGCCCCGTATATCTGGCTGAAAACTCCGGGAAATCTCACTTCCTGGGAGTTCTTTGATGAACTGCTTGACAGTGTCCACATTGTTGGAACTCCGGGATCCGGATTCGGAGCCCAGGGGGAAGGATATTTCCGACTGACTGCTTTTGGTACGTATGAGAATACTTTGGAAGCGATTAATCGAATTAAGAAGATGTAAAAGTATAGCGGATATTGCAGAATAAGCAAAAGATTTTCTGATGCAGAGAAAGTCTTTTGCTTTTTTCTATGCTCGTTTTCGAACCTGATCCCATTGTTTTTTGGAGGGTTGTATGCTATTCTAATTGGAACAGAAATCGATCACACACATACAGCTTAAGGAATTGCCGTTAGCGAGTAACTGCTGCAAGCGGATGAAAACAGAAAGGAATCGACAGAGCAAGCATGAAATTTGGAAAGGTTCGGATTGAAAAAGGAGAGTTCTTTTTCTATAGACATATGGTTTTGAACAGTCTGCCATGCAAAGATATCGTGTGGGCATATATCAAGCAGGAGGTTCCGTCAGCTGCTGTAGGACGCCATCTTCTGACAACCTATCTGGTGATTGTTACCAGACGCAGGAAGATTTATCAATTTGATATGGCACAGAAAGATGCTGACTCTTGCATTCATCTTCTGAAGGCACTGAATTCGGAAATGACGGTGGGCTTTCCGGGAGGTGACCGTGTACATCTGGAGAGTGTACCGAATACGAGAGATATGGGAGCACTTCTTTCCCTGGATCACAGGCACATTGTCCCGAGAAGACTCCTGAGGAGCGGAGATCTGTACCACCTGTCAAAAGGAGATCAGAAAATTCTTCTGGAAGAATATCACCTGAAAAAAGTCATTGATCTCAGATCAAAGGAAGAATATGAGGAACGTCCTGACACTGTGATGGCAGGCGTGGAGTATTATCATCTGCCGATTCTTGATGAAGAAGTTGCGGGACCTGTGAAGATTCGTACTCTTTCCGGAATTCTCTCTGGAGAAGAAGTCTGCAGCCAGGAGCAGTACGAGGGACTTTATGAATCTATGTTCACAGATGAATACTCGGTGAAGCAGTTTGCACGGATTCTGGATCTCTTAAGAGATTCTTCCGGAGGGGCAGTTCTGTGGCATGGAGGCGTGGGAAAAGACCGCACAGGAATTGTAACCATGCTGATTTTGTCCGTGCTCGGTATTTCAAGAAAGGTGATCCGTGAAGATTTTCTGAGATCCAATGAATTTTTGGAAAGTGACAAAAAGTATATGAAGCTTTATCTGAAGGATCGGGACAACTATAACGAGCTTCGGGAAAATCAGTTGAAATTCTTTTACAATGTAGAGGAATCTTACCTGACGAGGGCATTCTACAGTATCGATCGGGAATATGGAAGTATGCAGACGTTCCTCAAAAAAGGCCTTCTTCTGAATCCGAAAATGATTCAGGAATTGAGAAACGGATATTTGCTTTAAGAAATCTGAAAAAAAGTTAATTGACAAACGCAAGTAAGTTGTTATAATTGAATAATGTAAATGTTTAATATGTTAAAGTTCGAAAGCAGGTGTACAATGCAGAAGAGAATTCTCTCCCTGTTAGTGGATAATACGTCTGGTGTACTTAGCCGAATTTCCGGAATGTTCAGTAGACGTGGATATAATATTGATAGTTTGACTGTAGGTGAGACTGCAGATGAGCGCTTTTCCAGAATGACAGTTGTCTGTAGTGGAGATGAGCTGATTCTGGAGCAGATCACAAAGCAGCTTGCCAAACTGGTGGATGTAAGAGATATTAAAGTACTTGATGCAGAGGAGAGTGTCAGCCGTGAACTGGTGCTTGTAAAGGTTGCAGCGAATGCATCCCAGCGTCAGGGTGTGATTTCCATCGGTGATATTTTCCGAGCAAAGGTTGTGGATGTCAGCAAAGATTCTCTGATTTTTGAAATGACCGGTACAAAGAGCAAACTGGAAGCATTTATTGATCTCATGGGAGACTATGAGATTCTTGAACTGGCGAGAACCGGTGTGACCGGACTTTCCAGAGGGGCGAAAGACGTTCGCTTCTTATAAGTGCAATAGATTAGAATGACTGCCTTCCATAGGCGGTGAGTTCTAAACTGGAATTTAGTTTTGATTGCTGGGAGCTATGGTCTCTTAACAATAGATTATTATGAAAAATGGTATGAACACAGGAGGAAACGAAAATGGCAAACAGAATTTTCTATCAGGAAGACTGTAATCTTGGACTGTTAGACGGAAAGAAGATTGCAATTATCGGATATGGCAGCCAGGGACATGCACATGCGCTGAACCTCAAAGAGTCTGGATGCGATGTTATCATCGGTCTTTATGAGGGAAGCAAATCCTGGAAGAGAGCAGAAGAGCAGGGATTTCAGGTGTTTACAGCTGCAGAGGCTGCAAAACAGGCTGACATCATTATGATCCTGATCAACGATGAGAAACAGGCTGCACTTTACAAAAAAGATATTGAGCCAAACCTTGAAGAAGGCAACATGCTGATGTTTGCTCATGGTTTCAACATCCATTTCGGATGCATCAAACCACCGGCATTCGTAGATGTTACAATGATCGCACCAAAGGCTCCTGGTCATACTGTAAGAAGTGAGTATCAGGCAGGAAAAGGTACTCCATGTCTTGTAGCTGTTGAGCAGGATGCTTCCGGAAAAGCTCTTGACAAAGCTCTGGCATATGGTCTTGCAATCGGTGGAGCAAGAGCTGGTCTTCTTGAGACAACCTTCCGTACAGAGACAGAGACTGACCTCTTTGGTGAGCAGGCTGTACTTTGCGGTGGTGTTACTGCCCTTATGCAGGCTGGTTTTGAGACTCTGGTTGAGGCAGGATACGATCCACGTAACGCATATTTCGAGTGTATCCATGAGATGAAACTGATCGTTGACCTGATTTATCAGTCCGGATTCGCCGGAATGAGATATTCTATCTCCAATACTGCTGAGTATGGTGACTACATCACCGGACCGAAGATCATCACCGAAGATACTAAGAAAGCAATGAAGCAGATCCTGACAGACATCCAGGATGGTACTTTCGCAAAAGACTTCCTGCTTGATATGTCCGATGCAGGAGCTCAGGTACACTTCAAAGCTATGAGAAAACTTCACGCTGAGCATCAGTCTGAGAAGGTTGGCGCTGAGATCCGTAAGCTTTACAGCTGGAACGGTGAGGACAAACTGATCAACAACTAATCAGTTGCCCTTCATAGATAATTCAGGGAGAGGGGACAGTACCCTCTCCCTTTTTGCACACTTTATAACTCGAATCTTGAAAGAGGAGGATCAAAACATGGGAATGACAATGACACAGAAAATCCTTGCAGCCCATGCAGGATTGGACCACGTAGAAGCAGGTCAGCTCATCGAAGCAGATCTGGATCTGGTTCTCGGTAATGATATTACATCCCCGGTGGCCATTCATGAAATGGAAAAAATGACGGTGAAGACCGTATTTAACAAAGATAAAGTTGCTCTGGTAATGGATCATTTTATCCCGAACAAGGATATTAAATCTGCAGAGCACTGCAAATGTGTGCGTGAATTTGCCTGTGCACATGAAATTACCAATTATTTTGATGTTGGTGAAATGGGAATTGAGCATGCGCTTCTTCCGGAAAAAGGACTTACGGTTGCAGGTGATGTCATTATCGGAGCGGATTCTCATACATGTACTTATGGTGCTCTCGGAGCATTTTCTACGGGCGTTGGAAGTACTGATATGGCTGCCGGAATGGCAACAGGAAAAGCCTGGTTCAAAGTTCCTCCGGCAATCAAATTCAATATCGTCGGCAAACCACAGAAATGGGTGAGCGGTAAAGATGTGATCCTTCACATTATTGGAAAAATCGGTGTAGACGGAGCTCTTTACAAATCCATGGAATTTGTAGGCGAAGGTATTAAAAATCTCAGCATGGATGATCGTTTCACAATCGCCAATATGGCAATTGAGGCAGGTGGAAAGAATGGAATTTTCCCGGTAGATGAGGTTGCTGAGGAATATATGAAAGAGCATTCTGTTCGCCCGTACAAAGTATACGAGGCTGATCCGGATGCAGTTTATGAGGAAGAGTATACCATTGACCTGTCTACTCTCGAGCCGACCATTGCATTCCCGCATCTGCCGGAGAATACAAAAACGATCTCTGAGATTAAGGAGCCGGTTGTGGTAGATCAGGCGGTCATTGGATCTTGTACCAATGGTCGAATTGATGACCTTCGAGTTGCTGCAGAGATTCTTAAAGGACGCAAAGTGAAGAAGGGAATTCGCTGTATTGTAATTCCGGCAACTCAGGCAATTTATCTTCAGGCAATGGAAGAAGGACTTCTGAAAATCTTCATCGAAGCAGGTGCTGTTGTTAGTACTCCGACCTGCGGACCGTGTCTTGGTGGATACATGGGTATTCTTGCGGCAGGAGAGAGATGTATTTCTACAACAAACCGTAACTTCGTCGGTCGTATGGGACATGTGGATTCCGAAGTATATCTGGCAAGTCCGGCAGTTGCTGCAGCAAGTGCTGTGACCGGAAAGATTTCTCAGCCGTCAGAGCTTGGATTATAAGGAGGAAAGACTATGCAGGCAAAGGGTACTGTTTTTAAATATGGAGACAATGTAGACACAGATGTCATTATCCCGGCTCGTTATCTGAATTCCTCAGATCCGGCAGAACTTGCAACACATTGCATGGAAGATATTGATAAGGATTTTGTGAAAAATGTAAAGAAGGGTGATATCATTGTGGCTGATAAGAATTTTGGCTGCGGATCATCCAGAGAGCATGCTCCTCTGTCTATTAAAGCAGCCGGAGTCAGCTGTGTAATCGCAGAAACATTTGCTCGTATTTTCTACCGCAATGCAATCAATATTGGTCTTCCGATTGTGGAATGTCCGGAAGCATCCAGAGGA
>JAUNAE010000319.1 GCA_030527765.1 Eubacteriales bacterium | reverse complement strand
ACAATACAAGATCCAATCTGTACAACCTTTTGATATGTTCTCACAAACAAGCCATATAGAGACGGTTGTTTTGTTGAACAACAAAAAATATGATAAGAAAGATTATATAGAAATTGGCGTAGATGCTGAGGATTACTATAAAATCAAAGAAGGTAAAAAGTAAACGACAAATCGAAATTTGCCTGGGAGTTAACTATTTCAACAGAAAATTAAATATAGTGATAAAAAACTGTCATGAAGGGATATATACATGGCAGTTTTTTGTTGACGAAAAAGCAAATTTATTGTAATGTGTACATACACGGTGTATATACACAGTGTATGATCGTGATAAGTTGAATTTAAGACTTGGTAGAAATAGAACGAAAAGGAATGTAGGTTACATGGAAAAAGTAAGTGAATGTTATTGCTGCAATTTAAAAAAGAGTGCAGGTTGGATTTCTGATTATTATGATAAAGCGGTTATGGAATCAGGGCTCACCATGTCACAGTATTATCTGCTTCGTAAGCTTGCTAAATTGGAAAACGCTAATATTACAGTATGGGCCAAGGAAGCGGATTTGGAGAGAACTACTATGGTAAGAAATGTAAAGGTTTTGGAAAAGCATAATTTCATTGAACTTACAGAGGGAAGTGGTAAAACTTATTGTCTATCCGATTATGGACGGGAAGCATTAGAGATTGCGATTCCAATTTGGGAGAAGAAACAGCAGGAAATGGAGGAATTTCTTGGAACTGACGATATTGAAGCCTTGCTTCGTATTGCATCAAAGCTAAATCATTTGAAGGAGAAAGCAGAGTAATGAAACAAATATTTGAAGAAACAAAACTAGGAAAACTTACAATAAAAAATCGACTCGTTCGATCTGCAACATTTGAAAACGGTTGCGGCGATTACGGTCATATCAAATCAGAATTAGAAAAAGTATATCATCAACTAGCAGAAGGTGGTGTTGGTTTAATTATTACAGGGATGATGAGTGCAGCACATAATGCTGGAGTTAGTGATAATATGATTAAAATCTACGAGGATAGTTTTGTGAATGACTTTGCACCAATCGTAGATGCGATACATAATTGTGATGGCAAGATTGTTGTACAGCTAGGACACTGTGGTGCGAAAGCAAGTGTTATTGATAAGGGAGAGTATGCATTTGCTCCTTCTGATATTGAACTTGGTGGTAAAACTGCTAAGGAAATGACCAAGAAACAGATTAATGATCTCGTAAAAGAATATGGTATCTCTGCTAGAAAATGCAAAGAGGCAGGAGCAGATGGAGTGCAGATTCATGGTGGTCATGGATATCTGGTTAGTGAGTTCCTCAGTCCATATTTTAATCATAGAACTGATGAATATGGCGGAAACATCGAAAATCGCGCTCGTTTATTATTTGAAATCTATGATGAAATCAGAAGTCAGGTGGGTACAGAGTATCCGATTTTGATTAAAATCAATTACAGTGACCTTGTAGAAGGTGGTAATACTGGAGTAGAGACTTCCTATGTTTGCAAAGAACTAGAAAAGAGAGAAATTGATGCGATAGAGCTTACATCAGGTATTAGTGTGAATCCTGAATCGGCACCAACTCAGCCAGGTAGAAAAGAAGAAGGATTCTTTACGGAAGGTGCATTGGATATTGCAGGACAGATTACAACAGCAGTGATTAGTGTTGGCGGATATCGTTCATTAGATAAAATTAAGGAAACATTAAATGCTGGAAATATTGAGGCTATTTCTATCTGCCGCCCCCTCATTTGTGAACCTGATCTACCAAGAAAATGGCAGAATGGGGATACAGATAAAGCAATATGTGTAAGCTGTAGTCAGTGTTTTGGTATGCCAGTGCATGGCTGCAAAGTGTTTGGGGCGTAGGAGGAGATGCAGTGAATGAAGTAGTACAAAATCCACTAGGAACAAAAAAGGTTTCAAAGCTTGTATTTTCCATGGCTGTACCGGCTGTTATTGCAAATCTGGCGAATGCACTTTACAACATTGTTGACCAGATATTTATCGGTCAGGGAGTAGGATATTTGGGGAATGCAGCAACATCAGTTGCATTTCCTCTTACGACAATCTGTATGGCTCTTGGTCTTATGGCTGGTCTTGGCTCTGCAGCTTCCTTTAATCTTGCTTTGGGAAAAGGGGATACAAAGAAAGCAAAACAATATGGGGGAACTGCGGTATCTATGCTTTTTATCAGTGGTATAATCATTTGTATCCTGGTTCAATTATTTTTAGAGCCGCTGATGAACGGATTCGGAGCAACAGAACAGACCTTATCTTATGCAATGGCCTACTCTAGAATTTCTGCATTTGGTATTCCGTTCCTTTTGATATCAACGGGAATTAATCCACTGGTAAGGGCAGATCGAAGTGCCACATATTCGATGATGGGTGTTGTATCAGGTGCTGTTCTAAATACAATACTTGATCCATTATTTATCTTTGCGTTTGATATGGGGATCGCAGGTGCAGCTCTTGCTACAGTCATCAGCCAGATTGTTTCTGCTGTGATACTACTTGCATATTTCCCAAGATTTAAGTCTGTAAAGATAGAAAAGAATGA
This sequence comes from Eubacteriales bacterium, assembly GCA_030527765.1. The sequence goes on along the minus strand of JAUNAE010000319.1, from coordinate 1,913 downwards.
TTTTATTCCGAGAGGATTTGCGATAAAAAGCATTGTGACCTTAGGTCTGACACCTTTCATTTTTCAGATTTCAACAATGATTATTCAGATTACTTTGAACAATCTGCTGAAGGTGCATGGTGCGGAATCTGTATATGGCAGTGATATTCCGATCGCCGTAGCGGGAATTATCTCCAAGATTAATGTAATCTTTACATCAATCGTATTAGGAGTTGTGCAGGGGTCGCAGCCTGTATGTAGCTTTAATTACGGAGCTAGAAACTATAAGCGAGTACGAGAAACGTTGAAACTTTGGATCATTACGGTATTTAGTATTTCACTTGTGATATTTGTAGTGTTTATGATTTTTCCAAGACCTATTTTTGAATTATTTGGAGAAGGATCGGAATTATATTTTGAATTTGCAGTGAAGTACTTAAGAATATTCTTGTTCTTTGTATATCTGAATGGAATCCAGGTGGCAGCAACTACATTTTTCCCTACCATTGGTAAGGCAGGAAAAGGAGTCTTTTTATCATTATCAAAGAATGTGATGCTACAACTGTCATTGCTTTTTATTCTGTCGCATTTCTGGGGCTTGGATGGAATCATGGTTTCTTATCCAATCACTGATTTCTTGGCTTGTGCAATTGCAATACTCATGGTATGGCTAGAAATGAGAAAGATGCCGAAAGAAGATATGTAATATGTCACGGCACTAAATTCCAAGATTTAGGGAAGATATGAACAACTTGATAAGTCGTAAATTTAGGAGGTAAATGAAAATGGCAGTACAGTCAATTAATGTAGAGGATGATCAGTTTGCATATCGCTATGATACACAACTTTTGATTGATCGAAGAGATAAGGACTTGGACGAAGATGAAATCTCCGATTACATAACAGAGAATTTTGAGGGAAACAGTTTGATTGCAGCTGGGGATGAAGAACTCGTAAAGATTCATTTTCATACGAACGAGCCATGGAAGATTTTGGAGTATTGTAACACAATTGGTGAAATCTATGATATTGTTGTAGAAGACATGATAAGACAATCAGCAGGACTGCAGGGATAAATTCCAATCTTTCAGAGAGATTGGATCAGAAGGCAAAATCGTAATTTCGCAATCAGAAGGAGTAGTTATTTGCGTAAAATAAAATATATTGTAAGTCCAACACTTTTAAATAGAATCACTGCTTATATATTTTTTGCCTTGACGCTGCCTGCAATAATAGGATCGATTTTATTATTGAGAGATAATGCGGCGAGCATAGGAACATTAGCATTTGTTACGGGCATGATTTTGGTAAATCTTCTATTTTTTGTATTGGATTTTAGTAAATTGGTTGTATATGAGGATGGCAAAGCTAGATATTATTATCCTATCTTTTACAAAGAATTCAGCATTAAAGATATAGCATATTTCAAAAAAATAAAGGATTCTGGAGATGATGCTGGATCACATGTTGTAGATACGTATACTATGAGATTTTATAATAAAAACAATAAGTTACTATTTATTTTCCCAGAATCGGCAAAAAACATAGAATTGTTAATAAAGGACGTTAATAAAAAATAATGTAGATCGGGGCAAAAGGTCTTTGGACCATTGAAGCTGATGGGAGTATTGGGATTTAAATGCGGGAGTTGCAGCTCCCATTAAAATTCCAATTTGTGTGGGAGAAGTGTTATTTGATATGTTCCCATTGACTAGCTGATGGAGACGGTCTGTTTGTTGATTAACCAAAATGCAAAGGCTAAGCATCATGTAAACGTTGGAATAGATGCAGAGGATTACTACAAAATTAAAGAAGGTAAAAAGTAAACGATAAATCGGAATTAGAGGTGATAATATGGCATCAAGCAAGAATTATTTGAATTATATACTGGAACAATTGTCAGAACTTGATGATATTACGTATAGAACTATGAT
>JAUNAE010000318.1 GCA_030527765.1 Eubacteriales bacterium | reverse complement strand
CGGTTGGAGCAGTAACGAATGTCTGTATCGTACAGTTCACTGATCGCCATTGTTGCTGCAACGGTAAGCGGAATTCCCTTGTATGCCGGTCCAAACAGCACATCAAAATCCAGGCCGAACTTGTCCTGAATGGCTTTTGCATAATATCCCCCAAGTCTTCTGAGCTGGGCGCCGGTTCTGTAAAAACCGGTATTTACAAAAAACGGAGTTTTTCTTCCGGACTTGGTTACGAAATCTCCAAATTTCAGTACGTTGCAGTCAATCATAAACTCGATAAATTCTTTCTTGTAATTTTCCATGTTTGCCTCCCTGATTTATCTCACACAACCAATCAGCTCATGAATATCTTCCACATGCTGTTCTCTCATAAACTGTTCAATACCTTCTGCAATCTCCTTTGTCGCCATAGGATTAAAGAAGTTCGCAGTTCCGACAGACACCGCTGTCGCACCGGCCATAATAAATTCCAGTGCGTCATATGCATTCTGAATGCCGCCCATTCCAATGATCGGAATCGAAACCGCCTGTGCAACCTGATAGACCATACGCACAGCAACCGGCTTCACTGCCGGACCGGACATTCCACCTGTCTTATTCGCCAGCGCAAAGGTTCTTCGCATAACATCAATCTTCATACCGGTTAATGTATTAATGAGAGAAACCGCATCTGCTCCTGCACTCTCTGCAGCCTTTGCCATAGCTGTAATATCAGTTACGTTCGGGCTCAGTTTCATAATAATCGGCTGCTTTGCATGTTTTTTCACACTGGCTGTAATTCTCTCCAGTTCCTTTGGATCCTGGCCAAAAGCAATTCCGCCCTGCTTCACGTTCGGACAGGACACATTGATTTCCAGAAGATCCACCGGTTCCTCTGCCAGACGATCCACAACAGCCAGATACTCTTCCTCACTGTGTCCGCAGACATTTACGATGATCTTTGTATCATATTTTTTCAGAAACGGAATATCTCTCTCGCAGAACACTTCAATTCCCGGATTCTGAAGTCCAATGGCATTGAGCATACCGCTGGATGTCTCCACAACACGTGGAACCGGATTTCCCGGCCACGGCACATTGGCAACACCTTTGGTCACCACGCCTCCCAGACAGCTAAGATCAACAAATTCGCTGTATTCCATTCCTGAACCGAAGGTTCCCGATGCAGTCATCACCGGATTCTTAAGTTCTACTCCTGCGATGGTTACTTTCGTATTCATTATAATTCCACCTCCGTGCTCAGAAATACCGGGCCGTCTTTGCAGACACGTTTGTTGTGCACATGGGAATGGGAATCCTCCTCTGTTGACTGGCATACACATCCCAGGCAGGCACCGATTCCACATGCCATACGCTCTTCCATAGAAATATAACACACAATTCCATGCTCTTCACTGTAAGCTTTGAGCGCACGAAGCATCGGCTTTGGACCGCAGGCGAAAATCAGATCTGCAGAAAGATTCTCTTCCTCTATCGCATTAATAACATTTCCCTTCGTTCCAAAAGAACCATCTTCTGTTGCAACAAAGAGTTTTCCATGATCTTCAAATTCTTCTTTCAGGAAAAGACGATCACGATATCCCATCACCGAGATCACTTCTTTTGCCTGTACCTGCTTCGCTGTCTCAAGAAGAGGCGGAACTCCAATTCCTCCACCGATCAGCATCACGGTTTTTCCTTCTGCCTCTTCGAGAGGGAAACCGTTTCCGAGAGGTCCCAGCACTTCGATTGCCACTCCCGGATGGTATTTGGAGAACTCTTCGGTTCCTGTATTCTTTCCGGTAACCCGGTATACCAGACGAATTCTGTGATTCTCTTTGTCGATTTCGCAAAGACTGATCGGTCTCGGAAGAATTTTGCTTCCATTACGGCTGTAGAGAGAAACAAACTGTCCCGGCACTGCGTGATCTGCAATTTCGCCGGCCTCCAGCCACATACTGAAAATTCCGTCACCCAGAGATTCCTGGCTTACAATGTTGCACTTCCGTTTGAACTTCATGAATTCAGATCCCCCTTATCGTGCAGACAGTGCACTGCTGATGTCCTCAATCATATCTTTTACAGCTGCTCTGGATGCATCTGCATATCCTGATTCTCCGAAGGAAGCATATTTTTCCTGTTTGTATGCCGCGATAATTCCTCTGGAAGAATTCACAATTGCACCAAGTCCGTCTTCGTTAAAGAAATGAACAAGATCCGCACCTTTTCCACCCTGTGCGCCATAGCCCGGCACAAGAATATATGACTTCGGCATCACTTTTCTGAGAACTTTGCCCATTTCCGGATAAGTTGCACCAACAACTGCTCCGATGTAGCTGTATTCATCTCCCATATGATCTTTGCCCCACTCGGCAACTTTCTCACCAACCCACTCGTAGAGAGGTCTTCCATCGATGATGCGATCCTGGAACTCTCCACTGGATGGGTTGGATGTCTTTACGAGAATAAACAGACCTTTGTTCTCCTGTTTGCATACTTCAATAAAAGGCTTCACTCCATCGGAACCGAGATATGGGTTCACGGTTGCAAAATCCTCATCAAATCCTGCATAGAACTTGCTTCCCACCTGTACTTTACCGAGATGACCGGTTGCATAAGCCGCAGATGTGGAACCAATATCACCTCTCTTAATGTCTCCAATAATGACAAGCCCTTTCTCTTTGCAGTAATCTACTGTTTTTTTGAAGGCGATCATTCCCGGAATCCCAAACTGCTCGTACATGGCAATCTGAGGTTTCACTGCAGGAATCAAATCATAAGTAGCATCCACAATCCCTTTATTGTACTGCCAGATTGCCTCTGCTGCCCCTTCAAGAGTCTCGCCGAATTCTTTGTAAGCTGCTTCCTTAATGTATTCCGGAATATAGTTCAGCATCGGATCCAGTCCTACAACGATTGGAGCATTTGTTTTTTTGATGTTTGCGATCAACTGGTTAATCATATCTTTCCTCCTGCATTCCTTATCTGGTTGCTTTGTATACTACATTACCCCGGCAGATGGTGTAACGCACCTCGCCTTTTACTTTTCTTCCTTCATATGGCATGTTTCTTCCTTTGGAAAGGAAATCCGCACCATGAATTTCATACTCTTTGTCAAGATCTGCAATCATGAGATCCGCCGGAGCACCTTCTGCAATCCGACCGCATGGAATTTTCAAAACATTCGCCGGATTCAGACACATTTTTTCAATCAACTGTTCAAGTGTCATAAGACCGGTCTCAACGAACTCCGTATACATCAGAGAGAAACTCGTCTCAATTCCGACAATTCCAAAGGCAGCGGTCCGCATAGATCCCGCCTTGTCCTGCGGCGTGTGTGGTGCATGGTCCGTACTGATGACCTGGATACTTCCATCCAGAAGAGCCTCTATCAGAGCGTCCACATCTTTCTTTTTGCGAAGAGGCGGATTCATTTTGAAATTCGGATCATCCGTCTTAATATCGTCAGAAGTCAGAATCAGATGATGCGGGCATACCTCTGCAGTAATCTTCGTCTCACCTTCCCGCTTCAGAGCCTGCATCATACGTGCCGTTCCCTCTGTGGAACAGTGACAGAGATGAAGTCTCGCTCCCACTTCTTTTGCGATCAAAATATCTCTTGCGGCAATGACATCCTCTGTGCTGTTGGAAATTCCCGGAAGCCCCAGTCTTTTCGCATTCTCGTCATCATTCATACATCCGCCGGCCCGAAGATCCATGTCCTCGCAGTGATCCAGAATCGGAATATCGTATTTTGCTGCCAGAATGGCTGCGTCCCGGAAAAGTTTGCTGTTCAAAACAGACTTTCCATCCTCAGACATGGCTTTCATCCCGGCTTCTACCATTCCCGGGATATCTGCAAGCTCTTCTCCATTCATGCCCTTTGTGAGTGCTCCCGCCTGGAGTACCTTCGCCTTACCAAGCGATTCTGCTTTGTATTTTACATAATTCAGGCGATCCGGACTGTCAATCACCGGTGTTGTATTCGGCATGGCAACCAAAGTCGTTACCCCGCCTCTTGCAGCTGCTCTTGTCCCTGATTCAATATCTTCCTTCTGTGTCTGTCCGGGATCTCTCAAATGCACATGAAGATCAATGATTCCCGGCATGACGAGTAGTCCTTCTGCATCGATCACGGTATCCGACGCATTCTTCACTTCCAGATTCTCACCGATTTCCTGTATCAGGCCTTCCTCCAGATACAAATCCTGTATCTGATCTGTGTGAGAAGCGGCATCTACAACTCTGCCCTTACGAATCAGAATTCCCATGTTCCGTACCTCCTGCTCTGAAATTTCTTTTTATATCATACACGAAAACCATTTCATATTCAAGAATGCTTTCTGCATCCTTTTTCATCTCAGTCGAGGAGACCCCATCTTCTATAAGTGTGGGATAACAAATTAGTCTCAGTGGGGGTCTAAATCCCCGACTGAGATGAGCCTCTGGCGGATCACAGAGTTCGGCAGAAGAAAGTTGCTTCGCAACTGCCGAACTCGCGCGCGAATCC
>JAUNAE010000023.1:5180-22661 GCA_030527765.1 Eubacteriales bacterium | reverse complement strand
GAAGAACACCCTGATAGTCCTGTGGAATCTGTTCCCAAATACAGGAAATCCCGTCACCTTCCGCAAATAGAATTTCTTTCTCCGAGCGAATTCCTTTCTCTCCTGCATTCTCTCCCTCAAGCACTGTGACCATCTGACAGCCCCGGTACTCCTCCAGACTGCAAAAAACATCTCTGATACTCTTCACACCTGATTTCCTCACTGATTTCCCGATCTCATTTCCCCCGGGAACGACATCGGCAATTGCATTACCGAAGATTCCCACACTCTGCCTTAATCAGTTGAATTATATCTATTTTTGTGAAGAGTGTAAAGTCTGCCCCGCGAAATCTGTCGATTGAGATTTATCGCTTTTTCTGCTTAAAAAACTATTAAGAAAGACACTGTTCTATTTCCGACAATTTTTCTGCAAACGCAAACTGTTCTTCATCCATGTAACCGACCGCATACACTTTTTCAATCATATCTTCCTGAAACAGATATACATGATTTCCGTCCTGATATCCTTCCGGATAAAGGCATCCGCAGTAGTCGAATACGTTCTCCCGTTCTGCCGGATTCGCCTGCAAGAACCCGGTTACCATCAAACGCTTGGTACTGTTCTTCAAAAGCACCACGCTGCCGACAGGCAGTTTCCCTTTCATTTCCATTTCTTGCTCCTTTCATGGTCAAACGGATATTCGCAATCCGCTTCGCTTCTTGCTCATAACCGAATAGCTGCTCCGCAGCTTATTTCGGTTACCCCCTCGGTTTGAAGAGTTCTGCATCATATCCTATAACAGATTCCGCTTCTGAAAGAATTGCACCCCAAATCGGTCCAAGATCCACCTCAAAATGCACACTTCCTCCCGGTCCCAGTGCCATTCCTACATCATAGAAAAAAACTCCATTCGCAAATCCTGCTGTGGCATGAGCTCCTGCTCCAAAGGAAACACTACCCTCTGCTGTCACTCCCACTCCAAACAGATTCGCTGTCACTCCCGCTGTCGCCTCCCCTACAAGAGCCTCAACGGTACCTCCTACAGATGCTGTGGGGTTCAGTCCCCCTTCTCCCTGAAGCAAAAACAATTCTGCATTCACATTGGCATCCACTTTTCCGGCAGTGACCTCTCCATGCCCCTCAATCCCAACCATCTCATTGGCTATGCTGCCTGTCATTCCTGCCTGGAGTACACAGGCACTAAGGCCTGCAGAAGCTTCCAGATGCGGAAGCGGAATACTTCCGGCCTGATCAAGTCCTGCCTGCAGCGATGCCTCTGCAGCTGCTGTTCCGGCTCCCCAGGATGCTGCACCATGTTCCCAGGAAACCCCTTCTCCTGCAATCTGTGTTGAGGCTGATACACTGCCTTCCAGAGTATGTTCCACGGAGTTCCATTCCAGCCCCGTCGATTCGGTCGTCACATGATTTTCCAAAAAATTCCCCGAACTGCCTTCATGAACCGGATGTTCACCTGACGATTCTTCGTTCTGGGCACCATAAACGGTTGTTCCAAACAGCACACTGCCAAGGCTTCCTCCGAAAGTTCCGGAAGAGCTGTTCCCATGAAGCGTTCCGGAAATCGGAACATTTCCCGAAAGAATTCGATTCTCCGCCGCTTCATATCTCTGAAGGCAGTTCTGAAGAATGATTCCGCACCTTTTGAATTCTTCAGCCCTTGACATGAGCTGTTCTGCGGCATAGTTGATGCTGTTCCTGATATGCTGCTCTGACAAATTGTGAACTTCTGTATTTGCGGCAATCTGACCGGTCTCTTCCGACAGCCGGGCGAGATTTTGCGCCAGTTCCAAAAAAACAAGAGCAGCACCATTCATTGCGGATAAATTCAATGAATACTCTCCCATACTTTTTCCTCTCTGTTTGATGTAAATCGTTCAAGTCGAGTTTTTGAATTCCGCAAATTCGTTTCTTCTATTGTTTAATTTCATTATATGGAAGAAAGACCTCAAAAGAAAGAAAAAGCGTTCGACAGATTTCTCTGCCGAACGCTCCAATGTTCTTTTGTTATTCAGATCTCCTGTGCCCAGGTAAGGCCATACATGCTCTCCATGATCTTACGGATCTCTTCCTTCATGCGAGTGCAAGCGGACTCCTCATCCTGATAATGAAGAACTCCCACTTTCTCTTTCTTCTCACTGAAAAATACATCCCATCCATCCTTTGTCTGCTCGATGCAGATTCTGTGATTGTGATGTCCTCCGATTTTGTACAGTTTTGACGGAACCATGTGATCCTTAAAAAATTTCTTTAAATCTTTCTGTGTCATAACAGCCTCCTGACTCGGAACAATGTCCGTATAAAAAGCACTTTCGCTGTGCGGTTTTGATTATTTTTACATGTAGTATTGATTACTACTTATAATATAACCGAAAACCGCAAAGAAATCAAGAGGTATTCCAACAATCATTGCCATATCCTTTATATCCAACCCATACTTCGTATGAAAAAGATCCAGAAGGTCAGGGTGAAGGAACTGAGAATGGTTGTTAAAATGACGGCACAGGAAGAAAGTGATCCTTCATGCCCCATGTTTTTTGCCATAACATAACTGGTTACAGTAGTTGCTGAACCAAGCATCACCACAATCGCCACAAGCTGCTCTCCCCGGAATCCAAACATAACAGCAAGGGGAAGAAAAATCATGCAAAGTCCCACAAGCTTAAAGAACGTTGCCACCAGAGCAGGTTTCACAGCCCCACTGAGCTTTTGGAAATCCACACTTGCCCCCATCGCCATAAGTCCCAGGGGTGTTGCAAGATTCCCGATATTCGTCAGCGTCTTTGAAGCAATGTTTCCAAAGGAAATTCCTGACAGTGACCACAAAAAGCCAAACAGAATTCCCAGAATAATTGGATTTGTAAGAATTCCTTTTAGAGTTTTCATAAGGACCGCTTTCTCAAGCTTTCCGGATCCGGAGGATGTAACGGTAAGAACAACCACTGCCATAATATTGTACAATGGAACTGCTCCAAGAATCATAAGGGGAGCCATGGCGGTTTGACCATAAATGTTCGTAATATACGCAATTCCGAGAATCGCCGCACTGCTTCGATAAGAAGCCTGAATAAACTCGCCTCTCTGTTTTCCTTCTCTGACAGCAAGAAAGGAAACCCCGGCTACAAGCAGAATACTTAGTACAGTGGACAAAAAGCAGAATCCTACGAATTTTCCATCCCAGGAATCCACAAAATCCGCACTGCCAAGCTGGTAAAACAGCAGCACCGGCAGCGGAACTTTGAACACAAAGGAGTTGATCTTCAGCGCAAACTCTTCCTCCATCCAGTGAATTCGTTTTAACAAGTATCCCAGGCACATCATGAGAAAGACCGGTGCCGTCGCATTGATACTAAAGATAAAGTTTTCCATCTACGTCAATCCTCATACAACAACATGATATTTTGGGGAGCAATCCCCAGTTTTTTCGGAAACTGCTCGCTTCTTCGATCTTTGGGCAGTCTCCACCACAAGTCCGGTTCAGACTCCTTCCCATGCACATAACGGAATTTGAGAATCCATTCAAAGGGTTCTTCGATTTCTTCCAGAAATTCGACTTCACCGCTGTTCTCTTCCAGTTCCGGATCAAAATAATGTGCACGGATTCCAATCGCCGCCAAATGTTCTCCCACCGGATTCTCCGTCTGAAAGGTCATATTCCACCCTGGAACATGCACTTCTTTTTCTCCTGTTTTGACGGCCTTCGAAATATTTTTGCATCCTGTAAGATTTGCTCCCCGGATACTTCCGGGAGATGCAAAGATCTCGTTTACTTTTCCCTGATTCAGGATTTTTCCTTCAGAGATCAGGGCTGTTTCCTGACAGAGCCGGTAAATCTCGTCTCTGCTGTGGGTTACGAGAATCACATCTTTTCCATACTCCACTAAAGTATGTTTCAGATTCGCCACAAGGCGGTCTCGAAGAAAGGCATCCAGTGCCGAGAATGGTTCATCCAACAGAAGAATCTCCGGCTGTCCCACAAGAATTCTCGCAAGAGCCGTTCTCTGCTGCTGACCTCCGGACAGTTCATCCGGCTTACGTTTCTCAAGCCCTGTAAGCTCCATTTTATGAATCATTTCCTGTGCCCGCACTGCACGCTTATTCTTATCCTTCTCCCATTGAATTCCGCAGAGAATATTTTTTTCGAGAGTCATATTTGGGAACAGGCCGTAATTCTGAAACAGGTATCCGACCTTTCTTTTCTGAGGTGGAAGGTTCACCTTCTGCTCACTGTCAAACAGTGTTCTTCCATTTAGAATAATTTTTCCCCGATCCGGTGTCACAATTCCCGCGATGCATTTCAGAATCATGGTTTTTCCGGAACCGGAAGCACCCAGAAGTCCCAGAACTCCTTTTTCCGATTGCAAATGGCAGGAAAGACAGAAATCTCCGTAATCCTTTTCGATATCAACCAAAAGGCTCATGACCCCCTCCTTTTCTTCCTGCTTCGTCCTTTCATTTCCAGAAGATTCAAAGAAAGCATGACAATAAGGGACATTCCAATATTCAAAAGCACCCAGATCATTGCTCCCTTTTCGTCATTGGTTCGCCAGAGCTGATAAACCGTCGTGGAAATCGTGGCGGTTCTGCCGGGAGTATAGCCAATCAGCATAGCCGTCGCCCCGTACTCTCCAAGAGCTCTCGCGAAGGCAAGAACAAGTCCAGCAAGAATTCCCTGACGGCAGGCCGGCATGCGTACCCTCCAGAAAATCCATGTATTCGAGAGTCCCAGAGTCTGTCCCGCATAAGCGTAGGTCTCATCAAAGGATTCAAAAGCTCCTCTGGCAGTCCGATACATCAGAGGAAAGGCAACGATAACAGCTGCCAGTATTCCTCCATACCACGTCATAACAAACCGGATCCCATATCGGGCAAGAAACTGTCCGAAAGGCCGCTTCAGCCCAAAGATACGCAGAAGGAAATATCCGGATACCGTTGGGGGAAGAACCATGGGAAGTGTCAGAATCACGTCCAGAATTCCTTTCCAGATTCCCGGAAGCTTTGATACATAATAGGCAATGAAAATCCCCAGAAAAAAGACGATCACTCCTGTAATGGCTGCAATACGAATGGAATTCCACAAAGGATACAGATCCATCATTCTTATTCTCCTCTGGCAAATCCTACACTTTCAAAAATATTCATAGCTTCATCAGAACGCAGATAAGTAAGAAATTCCTCAGCTTCCTTTTCTGCGTGAGTGGTATTTAGAACCGCTGCCGGATAAATGACCCTTCCGCACATTTTCTCGGTACCATAATCCACAGGAGTCAGTCCTGCACTGTACGCATCGGTTCCATAGACAACACCGCAGTCTACAGATCCTTCCGAAATCTGTGTTGTTACTTCTTTTACATTCGTTCCATAGGTAATTTTGCCCTCAGATGCCAGTGCTTCCTCATCCAGTTCATAGTGCTTCAGAATCTTCTGGGTATACTGTCCTACAGGAACGTCACTGTTTCCCATGGCAAAAAGAATCTCTTCGTTCTTCAATGCTTCTGCAAGTTCATCGAAGTTTTTGATCTCAAATTTGCTCGTCTCTGATACGCAGAGAGAGACTTTGTTCTCCAGAAGATCCACCCTCGTATCCTCAAGAACGTAGTCCAGTCCTTCCGTATTTACCTCCGCAGATGCATTTTTGTCCAGCTGATCCATCTGTTTCTGTCCGGCAGAGATGAAAATATCGCAGTCTGCACCTTCCTGAATCTGGGTTTTCAACGTACCGGAAGAATCGAAATTGTAAGTCAGAGTAATGTCCGAATGGCTTGCCTCATAAACTTCTTTCAGTTCTTCCAGAGTTTCTGTCATAGAGGCTGCCGCAAAAACAATCAGCTCTTGCTGCTCTGTATCCCCTGCCATAACCGGCGTCAGACCCATGCCAAGCAGACTCATTACGGTTGCCGGAACAGCCATTTTGTAAATCATATTCTTTTTCATGATCGTTTCCTCCTTATATGCATATCCTTCATTTGTTCGTAACTGTTCAGTACCTCCACAGTTACTCAGGTCAATCGGATTCTTTCAATCTGGTTTGCGATAGGATTTTGCTCTATATTCTTACGAGATTCGCGATTTAACCGAACAGTAGCGAAGCGGATTGCGAATATCCATTTGACTCCTCAAAACAGGAATCATACATTTCGAATAAATGGTTCCCCACAGTCGCGAACTTCGTCCCTGAGAAGTCCCATTCCATGTGGGATCACTCCCATAAATACATCCATGGATTCCCGACAGGCCTTCGGGCTTCCCGGAAGATTGATAATGAGGGTTTTTCCCCGAATAACAGAGACCCCTCTTCCAAGCATTGCATGGGGAGTGATCTTCAGGCTTTCCGCCCGAATGGCCTCGGCAATTCCCGGAACAAGCCTGTGAGCCACCGAAAGGGTTGCCTCCGGAGTCGTATCTCTCGGACCAAATCCTGTTCCCCCGGTTGTCAGAATCAGATCCGGCTGTCTCTGATCACAAAGCCGAATCAGTGCCTTCTCAAGCTGCGTCTGATCATCCGGAAGGAGGATCTGTTCTACCACACAGTACCCTTCTTCTTTGAGGCGATTGGCAATGTACGGTCCACTCTTGTCCTCCCTCTCTCCGGCAGCGCCCTTATCAGACAAGGTAATGACCGCAGCCTGCCAGGGAAATGGCGTTTCCCTTTTCGAAATGCAGATTTCATCCCCCACATGAATGCGGCCGCTTTTCAGTACTCTTGCAAACACTCCCTCTCTCGGCATGATACAATCTCCGACAGAATGGTAAATGGTGCAGTGACTATGGCAGTCCTTTCCAATCTGGGTCAGTTCCAGGAGTGCCTCCCCTGCCCGAAATTGCGTCCCCACCGGAAGGGATGCAAGATCCAATCCTTCTACAATGATATTTTCTCCAAAGGATCCCGGATGTACCTCTGCTCCCCGTTTTTGAAACTCTTCTATTTTTTCAATGCCAAGGAGGCTGACCTGCCTGTGCCAGTTTCCTCCGTGGGCATCCCCTTCCAGACCAAAATCCTTCCTAAGAAGAATATCTTCTACAGGATGCTTCTGGGTTCCTCTCTTTTCAGAAACACATATTCCTCTGATGATTCCCACGTTATCCTCCTATCTCTGCCATGGAATGTTTTTCCGTAATCTCGTCTCTCATCCCAAAACAGTGTTTTCTCGGTTTGTGATTGATTGCATCCTTCATAACCTTTTGAAGCTTCAGATCCTCACAACCCTCTCTCAGCAATGTTTTCAAATCCGTACTTTCACCAAAACAAAGGCAGGGCTTCAACATCCCTGCACTTGTCAATCGAATACGGTTGCATTGGTCACAGAATCCATGACTCACCGCATCAATCCAGCCTATTTTTCCTATCAGATGTTCCGAAGTCTCATAATGCGCCGGTCCATTTCCATACATGTGCCTTGGAACATTTTTACATAGAGTCAGATCCGGATATTTTTCAATAAGAATCTCTCTGGCTTCCTTCCGGGAAATGCCTTCTTCTGCTGTTCCAACCCCCAGAGGCATCAACTCTATAAAGCGCACATCCACCGGGATTTTCTCTGCGAGCTCTGCTAAAGAGAGAATTTCATTTTTATTGTCTTTTAGCAGTACACAATTCACTTTCGTAGCAATCCCACGATCTGCACAGGCATAATTACTATCCACCACTTCTTTTTGGCAGTCTTTTCCTGTTAATGAATGGTATTTCTCAGGATCCGTTGTATCGAGACTGATATTCACTCCATCTATTCCGGCATCCAGAAGCCCCGGAAGTGCTTCCTCAATCAGAACACCGTTCGTCGTAAGAGTTACAGTTTCCACTCCCGGAACACGGTGAAGTTTCTTCAAAAAACCTGTAATTCCCGGGCGTACCAGAGGCTCTCCTCCGGTAATTTTATAGTGGTGAATCCCAAGGGAAACCGCCTGTCTGCAAATTCGAAGGATCTCTTCATAGGTAAGAATACGTTTTTCCTCATTCCATTTGAAATCTTCCGGCATACAGTAGCGACAACGAAGATTGCATCTGTCCGTCACGGAAATTCTCATATAATCAATTTCTCTTCCAAACTGATCTCTCATAAGACGTCTTCCTGCCCCTTATTCTTCTTCGGAAACATAGTCACCACTTTTGCCTCCTGATTTCTTAATAAGATGAATCTGTCTGATCTCCATAGAGCGATCCACTGCCTTACACATGTCATAAACCGTCAGAAGTGCAGTGCTCACGCCTGTGAGAGCTTCCATTTCCACACCTGTTTTTCCTGTTGTCACCGCCGTACAAACACACTTGATTTCGTCTGTATCCTCCAGAATCTCAAACTCCAGTGTAAGTTTTGACAAGGGAAGTGGATGACATAGAGGAATGAGGTCCGAACACCGCTTGGCACCCATAATTCCGGCAATCTGCGCTGTTGTGAGCACGTCCCCCTTCTTCATTCTGCCTTCCTTTATTTTTTCGAGACATTCCCGGGACATATGGATTCTGCCGCCGGCCACGGCTGTTCGCACAGTATCTTCCTTGGCTGTCACATCTACCATATGAACATTCCCCTGGGAATCTATATGAGTAAAATCCATGTCAAACTCCTGATATCTTTTTCTTTCTTCTCACCTTTTTAGTAAAAAACAGTAATGCGGACATTCACATTCCTTTTCCGAATCCACAATTCGGGAAAATACAAACCGGACAGTTCATGCAAAGGCCGCCCATTCCAAGCGCAGACAATTCTTCTCCTGTCACAGGATCATCTGCCATCACTCTTGGAAGAATCAAATCGAAGATCGTGCGCTTTGCATACATGACACATCCCGGAAGCCCCATAATCACGACTTCCCGTGTCTTATTCTCTTCTTCCGGCACATTAAGATAGGAAAGAAGGAACATGGCTCCCGGAAGAACCGGTGCGCCATAGGACACAATCCGTGCACCCGTATTTTTGATCGCAAGCGGCGTACGGTCATCTGGATCCACACTCATACCACCGGTACAGAGAACCATATCCGCCCCATGACCGATCATTCTCAAAATGGCTGCGGTTACTTCCTGATCCTTGTCATCGCAGATTTCATGGGCGATGACTTCTGTGTCAAACTCCGATAACTTTTCTCTCAGAATCGGGGTAAAGGTATCCTTAATTCTTCCATGGAACACTTCACTTCCGGTTGTGACAATTCCCACTTTTTTGTGTCGGAAAGGAAGAAGGGAAAGCATCGGCTTCCCTTCTGTCTCTTCCATTGCCGCCTCTTTGGCTCTCTTCATTTTTTCTTCGGAAATAACAAGAGGAATCACTCGCATTCCCGCAAGACGTTCTCCTTTTTTGACCGGAATGTTTGTGTGCCTTGAGGCAATCATCATTTCTCCGAAATGATTCACCGCGTATAAACCTTCTCTATGCACTTTCAAAAGTCCGTCACACTGGGCAAGAAGTTCTATTTTTCCTTCTTTTACTTCGGAAGGAGACATATGGTCGTTTTTGCACATCTCGTAAAGAATCTGCGCAGCATCGTTTTCATGCAGCATTCCTTCCTCGGATTCCCAGACATAGAGATTCTCCTTACCCACGCTTAAAAGAACCGGGATATCCTCCTCTCTTACAATATGTCCTTTGCGGAACACTGCATCCTTCGTCACCCCTGGGATAATCCGGGTAATATCGTGACAGAGAATTGCACCAACCGCATCCTTTGTTGGAATGTACTTCATCTCAGATCCTTCTTTCTTTATTCTGCAAGAAGTTTTTCAACTGCCGCAAGCTTCACACAAAGCACGAATACTTTGGCCGCTTCTGCCATCTCCTCAGGAGTCGGGAAGCTTGGTGCAATTCGAATATTGGAATCCAGTGGATCCTTTCCATATGGATAGGTCGCTCCGGCACCGGTCATTACCACACCGAGAGCTTTGCACTTGGCAACAATCGCTTTCGCACATCCCGGCAGTGCATCGAAGGAGATAAAGTATCCTCCACGAGGTTTTACCCAGGAGCCAATGCCAAGACCGGTAAGTTCTGCCTCCAATTCATTAAGAACCGCTTCAAACTTCGGGCGGAGAAGATCACCGTGTTTCTTCATGTGAGCTTTCAGTCCGTCAATATCCTTAAAGAATCGAACGTGGCGAAGCTGATTGATCTTGTCGTGTCCGATGGTCTGTACAGTCATCTTGCTGAGAATGTATTCCAGGTTTTTCTCGGATGTTGCAATGGCAGATACACCGGAACCAGGGAAACTGATTTTGGATGTAGATGCAAAAATGTATACCATATCCGGATTTCCTGCTTTGGTGCACTCTTCCAGAATATTCAGAACGGTATCCTGAATGTCATCATACAAATGATGGATTGCATATGCATTGTCCCAGTAAATACGGAAATCTTCTGCTGCAGGTTTCAGGTTCGCAAATCTTCTGACAACCTCATCGGAATAGGAAATTCCTGTTGGATTGGAATATTTCGGCACACACCAGATTCCTTTCACTGCAGGGTCGTTGTTCACATATTCCTCAACCATATCCATGTCCGGACCGTTGGTATCCATCGGAACATTAATCATCTCAATGCCAAACTCTTCCAGAATTCTAAAATGGCGGTCATATCCCGGAACCGGGCAGAGGAATTTCACCCGATCCAGTTTGTGCCATGGAGTGGATCCATTCACACCAAAATTCATAGAACGAGAAACAGTGTCATACATAATATTCAGACTGGAATTTCCGCAGACAATGACGTTGTCCTTGTTCACTTCCATAAGACCGGCCATCAGTCTTCTGCATTCTCCGATGCCATCCAGATCACCATAGTTTCTTGTATCATTTCCAAGAATGGTGTTCATATCAGATGTGCTCTTAAGTACGTCCAGCATCGGCATGGCAAGCTCCAGCTGAGAAATACCCGGTTTGCCTCTGGCCATATTGAGGGATAACCCCTTTGCTTCCTGAACCTTGTACTCTTCGTCGAGTGCTGCCTTCAGTGTAAGTAATTCCTCTCTGGTCATTTCCTGATAAGTTTTCATGAATATTCCTCCCGCTTCTCATTTTTCGCTAAATTCTGCTTCTTCGTATTTTACCATGTTAAAGTGAGATCGTAAACACCTTCCCGTGGAAATATTCGAGCTGTAAAATATCATTTTTTTGATATATTTTCCAATTTTCTGCATTTCATGTCATATATCTGATATTATTGTCATCATTCTTGTTTCCGGCTTCTCTCTTCCTGATTATAATCAAACTATCAATATCCCGCACGCAAAAATAGAACTAAGATAAGCAAGTCACAAAGCGGAATGCGAATGTCCGCTTTACATGATCATTCACAAGAAAGGAAATAACATGTCTCATAGTATTCAATTTACAGATAAACAGGGAAGCTTTTCTCTCAATAATCCTGAAAACTACAGTTACCTCTATTTTCCTCTGGCATCTGAGGCCGGTCTGAAGAGTGCTGTCACTCCAAATCTCGGCGGCGATGCCAAGATCGATCAGGAAACCTTCCTGTTAGAACCTGTCAGTGCTGAGAACCTTCATAACAACCGTGCCGTCCGAAATTTCTGGATTGTGGATTCAGAGAAAAGAATCTGCTCTCTCACCGGCGCCTCTGCTTCTCAGGAGGCCGCACGTTTTACATCCCAGCAGGAAGAAAGCATCCTCTCTGCCGGTCTTATGTGGCATCACATCAAAAGAGAGATTCCTTCCATGGAACTCACCGGAGAGATTCTGTCTTTCGTTCCATACAATGCAAATGTGGAAATTATGCAGGTTACTATTACAAACAATTCTGACCATACTCAGACACTCACTCCATGTGCCGCTCTCCCAATTTACGGAAGAAGCGCCGACAATATCCGAGATCACAGAAATGTCACTTCTATGCTTCACCGAATTGAGACCATCCCGGAAGGAATTCTTGTAAAGCCAACGATGTCCTTTGACGAGCGTGGTCATCGGATCAACCATCATATTTACTATGTCACCGGATTCGACGAAAACGGCGGTCTTCCGGAGTCCTTCTATCCGACTCTGGACGATTTTCTCGGAGAAGGCGGAACTGCCATTCATCCAAGATCTCTTCTGTCGGATCTTCCGGGAGTCCCTGCAGGAAGTCATGCTGCCGGAAAAGAAGCTATGGGAGCTCTTCGTTTCCCGGCCATTACTCTCCCTTCCGGAAAAACAGCAAGTTATGTCCTTCTCCTTGGCGTTGAAGACTCTAAAGAAGAGATTCTTTCTCTTTCCTCACGCTTCAACACTCTCGAAAAAGCAGAGAACGAGTTTTTCAAAACAAAGGACTACTGGCAGAAGAAAGTAAATGTGGATTTCTATACCGGAGATGACCATTACGACCTTCTCATGAAATGGATCAGCTTCCAGCCATTCCTTCGCCGTCTCTACGGCTGCTCATTCCTTCCTCATCACGACTACGGCCGCGGCGGACGCGGCTGGAGAGATCTGTGGCAGGACTGCCTCTCTCTTCTCCTTCTTGAACCACAGGAAGTGGGAGAAATGATCGTCAAAAACTTCGGCGGTGTCCGCATTGACGGCACCAATGCCACCATTATCGGTGCCGGAGACGGCAATTTCATTGCAGACCGCAACGGAATTGCACGAGTCTGGATGGATCATGCACTCTGGCCTCTCATCACTACGGCACTGTATATTCACCAGACCGGAGATCTTTCCATCCTTAATAAGAAAGTTCCGTATTTCAAAGACAATCAGGCAAAACGCGGTACCGAGGTGGACACCGCCTGGCAGCCTTCTCAGGGCAATCTTCTTCGCACAGAAGATGGAACGATTTATGAAGGAACGATTCTGGAGCATCTTCTTGTACAGCAGCTCACCGCAATCAATGAGGTGGGTGATCACGGAATCTGCCGCCTCCGGGGTGCAGACTGGAACGATGCCCTGGATATGGCGTCCGAACGAGGAGAAAGCGTTGCATTTACCTGTGCATACGCCGGAAATCTCCGCACACTCGCATTTCTGATTCGGGAACTTTCCAAAACGGAAGGCGAAGCTAATTTGACCTGTGACCTTCTCACAGAACTCTGTGTCCTTCTCGGAGATGATCCAGCAGAAAATGAAACAAAAGAGCAGAAATCAGAGCTTCTCTCCGCATATACAGATCTTTGTACCCATACGGTTTCCGGACACCAGATTTTCATCCGGCTTTCTGAACTTGCAGAAATTCTGGAATGCAAAGCCGATCACATGACACAGCTTATCAAAGAACAGGAATGGATTGAGGGCTCTGAGACCGAAGGCTGGTTCAACAGCTATTATGATAATCACGGAAATCCCGTGGAAGGCTTCAAAGAGGACAATGTTCGCATGATGCTTACAGGACAGGTATTTTCTATTATGGGAAATGTGGCAGATGAACATCAGATTTCCAAAATTGTGAACAGTGCAGATCATTATCTGTATCGGGAAGAAATCGGCGGTTACCGTCTGAATACCGATTTCCGGGAGTTGAAGTTCGATATGGGCCGCATGTTCGGTTTCGCTTACGGCGAAAAGGAAAATGGCGCCGTGTTCTCTCACATGTCCGTCATGTTTGCAAACGCCCTCTTCCAGCGAGGCTTCGCAAAAGAAGGACAGAAATCTCTGGACGCTCTTGCAAAAGCGGCTCTGAATTTTGAGACTTCCAGAATTTATCCGGGAATTCCGGAGTACTTCCGCTCTGATGGACGCGGAATGTATCACTATCTGACGGGTGCAGCCAGTTGGTATCTTCTGACGATGCTCACAGAGGCCTTTGGTGTCAAAGGATATCTTGGCGATCTTAGCATTCAGCCGAAACTGACAAAGGAGCACTTCGACGCTTCCGGCACAGCTTCTGTCACAGCACCTTTTGCCGGAAAACAATTCTGCATTCAGTACCATAATCCGCAGCATCTGGAATTCGGTAATTACCGCATTATCAGAGCAGTTCTGAACGGAGAATCCCTTCCGGATACAGACTCTGATCAGGTACTTGTTGACCGTGCTCTAATAAACAAACTGGACGATGGCCTTCATACAATTCAGATTGAACTTGGATGCAGATAATCAATTCCCCCACCGGACTTACTTAATTCGGATCAAACGGATATTCGCAATCCGCTTCGCTCATAACCGAATAGATGATAAAGGAGAATTTTTTCAATATGAGATATGGATATTTTGATGATCAGAACCGGGAATACGTGATCGACAATCCCGAAACTCCGGCACCATGGGTGAACTATCTCGGTTCCCCGGAATACGGTGCCATTATTTCCAACAATGCCGGCGGTTACAGTTTTGCAAAATCCGGAGCCAGCGGCAGAATCCTTCGCTATCGTTTCAATGACTTTGATGAGCCCGGAAGATACATCTACCTCCGGGATCAGGACTCCAAAGACTACTGGAGTGCTTCCTGGCAGCCTGTAGGAAAAGATCTCAAAGACTACAAAAGTGAGTGTCACCACGGCATGGGATATACACGCATGATTGCGGACTACAGTGAGATTCACTCCGAGGTTCTTTATTACGTTCCTCTTGGAAAGGCATGCGAAGTCTGGGCAGCTTCTGTCACCAACCGTTCCGACCGTCCACGAACACTGAACGTGACCGGTTACGCCGAATTCACCAATCACAGCCACTATGAAATGGATCAGGTGAACCTGCAGTACTCTCTTTTTATTACACGAACCCGTTTCGAAAAAAATCGTATCATACAGCAGATTCACGGCAATCTGGATGCTCTTCCGGAAGGCGAGTCCATCGATTCCAAGAATGTATCTGAGCGCTTCTTCGGTATGACAGGTGCAGCTGTTTCTTCCTACTGCGGAGACAAAGCAGAATTTCTCGGAAGATACCATCAGTATCGAGATCCGATCGGTATCACTTCCGGAAATCTTGGCAATCATTTGAGCTACAATGAGAATTCCTGCGGTGCTCTCACATGCGTTCTCACTCTTGCTCCCGGAGAGACAAGACAGGTACTCTTTCTTCTCGGCATGTGCTCCTCCGAAGAAGCGGAAATTCTCCTTAAGGGCTACGAGAATCCTGCGGAGACAGTATCTGAAGAATTTACAGCTCTCAAATCCCACTGGAACGAGCGACTGGATCACCTGAAAGTTTCTACTCCAAGCCCGGAATTCGACACAATGATCAATACATGGAATGCCTACAACTGCTTCATGACCTTTCTCTGGTCCAGAGCCGCTTCCTTTATTTACTGCGGCCTGAGAAACGGGTACGGATACCGGGATACAGTTCAGGACATTCAGGGCGTCATTCATCTTGCACCGGAAATGGCAGCAGATAAAATCCGCTTTATGCTCTCTGCCCAGGTGCATCACGGAGGCGGTCTCCCCCTCGTGAAATTCACTCACAATCCAGGACATGAAGATACCCCGGAGGACGCTTCCTATGTGAAAGAAACCGGCCATCCGGCTTACCGTGCCGACGATGCTCTCTGGCTGTTTCCTACGGTTTATAAATATATCGCCGAATCCGGAAATCTTGACTTCTTAAATGAAATGATTCCTTTTGCCGACAAAGAAGAGGCAACTGTTTATGAGCATCTGAAACGGGCTCTTGACTTCTCTTTTGCCCATCTGGGACCTCACGGAATTCCCGCAGGTCTTTACGCAGACTGGAATGACTGCCTGAGACTCGGTGCAAAAGGGGAATCTTCCTTTGTCGCCTTTCAGTTCTACTATGCCATGACTGTTCTTCGCATTTTCGCTGAGGAACAAAAAGATCAGGAGTATCTCACATGGCTTACCAAAACACAGGAACAGATGGGAAAACGCATTGAAACTCTCTGCTGGGATCAGGATCGCTTCATTAGAGGCTTTACCGAAGAGGGAGAGACCATCGGCTGCCAAAACGCTCCGGAAGCAAACTTCTGGCTGAATCCGCAAACCTGGTCTGTGATCAGCGGACTGGCTTCCAAAGAGCAGGCTGAACAGGTCATGAACGGTGTCTATGAAAAACTGAACACTTCTTACGGTGCTCTTCTTATGGATCCGCCATACCATGCTCACGCATTTTCCGGTGCTTTTGCGGTGATTTACAACCAGGGGACAAAAGAAAATGCCGGCATATTCTCCCAGTCCCAGGGATGGCTGATTCTTGCAGACGCTCTTCTCGGCAACGGAAACCGCGCCTTTACCTATTTCATGGAAAATGCTCCTGCTGCCCAGAATGACCGGGCCGAAATCAGACATCTGGAACCTTACTGCTATGGACAGTTTACAGAAGGAAACAAAAGTCCCCACTTTGGCCGTTCCCACGTACACTGGCTCACAGGAACTGCCTCCACCGTTATGGTCGGATGTGTGGAAGGAATCCTTGGCCTTCGCCCGGATCTCCACGGACTTCGCATTGCCCCCTCCATTCCGTCCTCCTGGACCTATTTCGAAATAGAGAAGGATTTCCGCCGGAAGAAACTCCACATTGTGGTGAAAAATCCGAATGGTGCAGAATCCGGATGCAAAAAACTGCTTCTAAACGGAATCGAACTGGAAGAATCCTATCTTCCGGAAACCCTTTTAAAAGAAGAGAACGAAATTGAACTGATCATGTCATAACCTTCGCTCTTCACAGAGCTTATTGAGAAATACAGGAACAAAGTATCCTGTAAATTAACAGATCCGCCCCTTCGATATGTATCTGAAAATACGGAATACCTCGTAACCGGTCTAAGTCTTTCCGGTTATAAAGCTTCCTGCTTCACGTACATACCTTAGGGGCGGATCTGTTTGTATTCAAACGGATATTCGCAATCCGCTTCGCTACTTACTTGCTTCGGTTCGCTTCTTCCTCTTCCAGCATATTCCACTTCTGCCGGAAGGTTTTGTTTCGATATTTCTTCGGGGTGGTTCCGGTAATTTCCCGAAACTGTTGAATGAAATGACTCTGAGAAGAGAACGACAATCGGTTCGCAATCTCAATAATGGAATAATCACTGAACCGAAGAAGATTTTTTGCCATTTCGATCTTCTGATTTCGGATAAAATCACTGACGGAAATTCCGGTTTCCTTCTTGAACAATCTGGAAAGATAACTGTTTGAAACTCCCAGTTCCTCTGCCAGTTCCTGAACGGTAATTCGTTCTTTAATATGTGCATAAATAAACTCTTTGCAAACGGAAATGTGTTTGGAAACCGTATCCCGTCTGCTTCGCTGCTTCATTTTCATGGCAAAATCGAGAACCATCTCATCATGAAGCATTTTCACTTCCTGCTGTGTATTCAGATCGTCCAGTTTCTGAATATAAAAATCACTGAGCCGAAATGCCTGCTCAAGTTCCATTCCTTTCTGACGACACAGCCGGGTCAAAAGTGCAGTTGTAATTACAAAATGATATTTCAGATTCGTCACCGGATTTCGGGACAGCTGTCCAACTCCTTCGTCGGAAACGAAGGCGTTCCGTTCACAGTTCTGCTGCACCGTTTCCACATCGCCATTCACAACAGCCTGATAAAACTGATACTCCTCCGCAAGATCCTTATGTTCCTGCTCATCAATGTCATCTCCCGCTTCAAGT
>JAUNAE010000023.1:0-5170 GCA_030527765.1 Eubacteriales bacterium | reverse complement strand
GTAAAAACCACTCACTCTGATATCCCATTGCATGCCACCTCCTGTTGTCAAATCACTTTATCTTGTAAGGTCTTTTACCCAGAGATATTTTTTGAAATGTGCAAATACCCATGGAAGTTTGCCTACCTCATCCAGACAGGTACAGGCATAGACAAGGATTGGGGACCAGTGAAAAACAAAGGCTCCCAGAAATGCCAGAGGAATTGCCACAATCCACATCATTACAACCAGGGAATACATATCAAACAGCGTATCTCCTCCGGAATCAAAAATACCGTTGATGACGACAGTGTTGATGCATCTTCCGATCATATAAAAGGCCATAATCACCATCATATAAATGAGAAGTCTTCTTGCCTCCGGTGTCAGTACCATGAATCGAAGTACGACAGGCGTAAGAAGCAGAATAATCACAGTCGTTGCGAGTCCATTTATAATCGAGAGTTTTGCCAGACGGATTCCATAGATCTTACCTTGTTTCAGCTTACCCGCACCAAGCTCATATCCAATCATAATGCCTCCGGCCGCACTGATTCCGTTGCACAGACAGCACATCAGATCTCGAATCACCGTAGAAATAGAATTGGCTGCAGCTGCGTCGGTACCCATATGTCCGATAAATGCCGTATATGAAGTAAATCCCACACCCCAGAGGAGAGATGCTCCCATGAGAGGAAGAGTGATCTTGCGGAAATCTCCGCTTAAGAGCCGGTCTCTATGGAAAATTCTTCGAAGCTTCGGCTTCACGAATCCTTTTTCATAAGAGGACATAACCGCCCAGACAAGTTCAATGATTCTGGCCGTCAATGTCGCTGCTGCCGCACCATTTGCCCCCATCCTTGGTGCTCCCAAAAGACCATAAATCAGAATGCCGTTGAGAATCAGATTCAGCACAACCGTCACCGTACTGATGAGGGCGGTACGTCCGGCATGTTCACTGACTTTCATAAGAGCCAGATAACTCTGGGAAACACCGGTCAGCAAATAGGACCATCCTGCAATTCTCAGATATCCGCTCCCGATCTCAATGAGCACATCTTCATTGGTAAAGAGACTCATAAGAAAATCCGGCGTCAAGGTACATCCAAGAAAGAACACACAGGACACTGCCGCTGTAACTCTTAATCCAATAAGAAAAATATCATTCACTTTTTCTAAATCCTGCTTGCCCCAATACTGTGCCGCCAGAATAACAATCGTACTCGTAATCGCCGCCAGAATAATGTTCTGAACAAACTGAATCTGACTTGCCAGAGAAACTGCCGCCATGGCATTCTGCTCAATACGTCCGAGCATAATAGCATCCCCGGCTGCCACAGAGGCCAGCATCAGAGACTGAAGGGCAATGGGAAACATGAGCGTCCACAATTTCTTATAAAAATGTCCGTCCCCGAGTATTCGGCACTCTTCTTTTGTAACTGTTATATTCTTTCCTGACAACGTTGTATCCATAAACTCTTTTCCTTATTCTCTTCGTCAACTATTGTACTTTCATACAAAAAAATAGTTCGTTTCCATTCGAACAGTATCTTCACCTGTGGCATTGTTCTCTTTCACTCATGCTTATTTCAACACTTTACCAGTATGTCGTTCTAAAGTCAAGTTGTCACAGCCAACTCCCTTTTCCAGACGGAGAAGCAATTCCTTCCTCGAAAGCCCTCCTGCATATCCTGTCAGCTGCCCCTTTGCCCCAACAACCCGGTGACAAGGAACAAGAATTGCAATGGGATTTCGTCCTACAGCTCCTCCCACAGCCTGAGAAGACATTGCCGCATCCCCATATTGTTCCGTTAGTTTCTTTGCTATGGCACCGTATGTTGTCGTTTCTCCGTAGGGAATTTCTGTCAGAATCTTCCAGACCTTCTGCTGAAACTCTGTACCGTTCCAATGGATTGGTATGGATGGTTTCGGGTGTTTTCCACGAAAGTAGAGATCCAGCCACCGCACCGTCTGATCAAGCACCGCGGAGTCTCCCCATTCATACTGCTCCTTTAATCCTTTCTTCTCATATTTCTGACCTTCAAACCAGATTCCTACAAGACCAGCCTCATCTGCGGCTAGAAGGATTTTTCCAAGAGGTGATTCGTAATATCTAACCTGCTGCATATCATACCTGCCTTATCCCATGAATTTGCACTCTTCTCGCTCTTCGGAACACCGATTTCTTCCAGAAGAGTCTATTCCGGCTTTCCCTCTTTCTGCAGATATTTCCTTTTGTCATGCACCGGAATCATAACCGTCACGAGATATTTTCCGTCTCTTTCCTCTGTCTCAAAGGCACCTTTGTGATATTCCATAATACGTCGGCATGTATTTAATCCTAGATTTGTACTTTCCCTCTCACTGCGCTCGGATGAAATCTGATTCTCCATACGAATGCAAATATTTCCATCCTTTTCTTCATAAAACATGGAAATTGCCGTTTCTTTGTCCGCATACTTCAGTAAATTGGAATAGAGATTATCAAATACTCTGCGAATCATCTGAAGATTCACCATAACCGTTCCATGAATAGAGGCAAACTCCGAATACACCATGTACTCCTGACTTTCCAGTGTAAACCCATATTCACTGAGAATCTGCTGAAATAGTTCATCTGCCACTGTTTCTTCCATTTCCGGTGGATCCCATTCTGTAGAGTATACAAGAAAATACTCGAAGAGCTGATCCGCCATGGTTTTAATTCGCATGGCCTGATTGAGACTTCTGTTTACAAAATGTTTCATCTGGTCTTCATCTTCGTATTTTCCCCGTTCCAGAAGCTCCAGATATGCAAGAAGAGATGTGAGCGGCGTACGAAGATCATGAGACATCGCTGTAACGAGTTTTGAATTGCTGGAACGAATCTCGGCTTCCACTTCCTGGTGTTTCAAAATGGACAAACGCATCTGATCAATTCCATACGCCAGATCTCCCAGCTCGTCCTGTCCAATTACCGTCACCGGGTGATTCAAATCCCCTCCTGCCAGGACATCCAGATCGTCCTTCAAATGCTTCACGTAGAAAAGCTTTCGCCTTACAAAGAACACGAAACAGATGGAAAACACAAGAAAGGCAACCATGCCGGAAAGCATAATAAGAACAAAATAATAAAGATCACTGGAAAAGCAATAGAGAAATGCATGAGTCTCTGTACCGTCTGCAAGAACCAGCTGATACTCGCTCTGCAGATTTTCGATCTCAAAGTCATCTCCCTCCTCTTCCGCCTCCCAGTCTCCGGAAGAAGGGTAGCTAAAGATCAAATTCCCATCCTTGTATAAAGTCAAAAAGATCCGATCTGCCTGTCTGCACCATACATTCAGCTGGTTCAAATTCTCTGATGTCACATGCTTTCGCTCAATGTATTTCTTCAGCACTCCGACTTTTTTGTCAGCCATTTTCTGCATAAAAGTTTCTTCGTAAACCGTATTATCCAGAAGCTGCCGTCCGGAATAGAACAGACTAAAAAAAACGATCGCTGCTGCCATGAGTGACAGCAGCACACCACATAAAAGCTGAAGACTTAAGCTTTGAGAAATTCTTTTATTCAATGCGATACCCCTTTCCCCAGACTGTTCGGATCGTATGGCTGTTCTGAGGATCATCATGGAGTTTCCGGCGTATGTTTCGAATATGAACCATTACCAGGTTGTTGGATGATGCAAAATACGGTTCATTCCATACACTTTCATAAATATTGGGAACCGAAAAAATCTTTTTCCGGTTCGATGCAAGCAGTGTTAGAATCCGATATTCCGTGTCTGTAAGCATCACTTCTTTGCCATTCTGTCTCACAACACACTGATTTGTATCAATCTCCACATCTCCGCAGCAGCGGATGATGTGTTCCTCTTCTTCAACTTTGGCACCGTACACATAATATCTTCGAAGCATGGCTTTGACTCTTGAAATCAGTTCCGTATAAGAAAACGGTTTCACAAGATAATCATCTCCACCTACAGAAAATCCCATGGTTTTGTCTGAATCCTGGGATTTCGCAGTGAGAAACAACACAGGAACCGCTGAGCGTTTTCGAATCTCTGCACAGGCAGCATAACCATTCATCCCCGGCATCATCACATCCAAAATAACGAGATCAATGGTATCATCCAATAGTTCCAGTACCTGCCGGCCGTTTGTCGCCTCCACAGGTGTATAACCTTCCCCTGCAAGAAGAAGTCCGAGAACCTCCCGGATCTCCGGATCATCATCCGCAAGCAAAATTTTCTTATTACTCATCTACATCTATCCTCCGGTTTTGTTAAATCGTAATATAACCAAATTATAGCAATCCACTGTTTTTATGAACAGTGCCAAACGCTCATTCGGATATTCAAATCAAGCTGATATCCTCAATTCGATTATAATCTTCAGAATTCTTCAGAAATCCCATAGTCGGATTTTCAGATTTTCAGTATAGCATATCCTACAGACAAATACGTAAGAAAGGAGACGTTTATTCATATGGAAAACAAAATTGACCGCATCAAAAATGGACTGACAGTTTTTTTATCCATTCTGCTTCTTCTGTCGGCGATTTTTTTGCTTAGAAGTTATTTCAACGGACATTTTAAATCTGTAGATACTCTGAAAGCTTATCTGAACACTCTCGGATTTGCAGGTCCTTTGGTTTTGATTCTTATTCAGGCGATGCAGGTCGTCATTCCGATTCTTCCGGGATGGCTTGGATGCATTGTAGGAGCGGGCATGTTCGGTGCTGCTGGTGGATTCTGGTGCAATTACATCGGAATTTCTCTTGGTTCCATCGCCGCCTACTATCTTGCAAGAATATACGGAGTTGCTCTGGTAGAAAAAATGGTATCCATCGAACGTCACCAAAAACTGGTGAACTGGGTACAGGCGCGAAACAGTTACACTCTGGTATTTGCACTGGCTATTTTGCTGCCTCTTGCTCCGGACGATTTTCTCTGCTATTTCTCAGGTCTGACAGAAATGTCTTCTAAGAAATTCATCTGGATCATTATTACCATGAAGCCCTGGTGCATCCTTGCATACAGCCTTCTTTTTGCAAATCTGCTCTAACCGAATCAAGTAAGTCCTCGCTTCAAATGCACTGAGCATTAAGCGATAAATAATAACTTGCTTGTATCAGTTGCTCTATTCCATAATAAATAGTATACTTGAGAGTTAAAAGTTCTCCATGATTCTATGGAGGGGGTGCACCACGACG
>JAUNAE010000317.1:2806-4563 GCA_030527765.1 Eubacteriales bacterium | reverse complement strand
GTCTGAATGAACTTGCGGACCGGGCAAGAATGAGTACGGCCTATTTAAGTGTGCTGTTCAAATCCGAGGTTGGAACTTCCTTTATCAAATACCTGACAGAGCTTCGTATCAAAAAAGCCAAAGGGCTTTTGAAGCAGGGACTGAAGGTGAAGGATGTCAGTGAACAGGTGGGGTATAGCAATTATCGATACTTTTGCGATATTTTCAAGAAGTATACTGGGCAAACTCCACATGAATACAAAGAAAGTATTTAGTTAAAACGTACAGAAATTACAGAAAAATATCTGGAAATATAAAAAAACTGTACATTATATAAAAAAATACCCACTAGTAAAAAATACTCTGAATGCTAAAATGGACTTACGAGGTGAGGGACAGGACGAAACAGTTCCTCAGAAACATTTAGCAACAGAGTATTTTTTTATGGAGGGGTAACATGAAGAAAAAAGTTTTAGCAGCGGTTTTGACAGCAGCAATGGCAATGTCCATGACAAGTATGGTATCTGTATCTGCAGCAGATTTTTCCGGAGAGGATCCACAGCTTGAGAAATCTATTAAGATTCTCACCATCTGGGCAGAAGATAATGATAACGGTATCCTGTTAAACAAAATCTGCCAGGATTACAAAGATAACGTAAACCCGAATTTCTCCTGGGAGTATGAGATGGTTTCCTCTGACGACCTTCGTCAGAAGATCGCTACTCTTGCAGCTTCCGATGATCTTCCGGATCTGTTCGCATATGAGTCCGGTACACCGCTGGTTGACCTGATCGATGCTGACAAGGTTGTAAACATTTCCGAATTCATGGAAGAGACAGGAACTACAGATTACATGAACTCCGGTGCAGCAGAACTTCTGAAAGGTCTGTCCGGAACAGATGCAATCTATGATCTTCCTCTTGGACTGAACGTAGAGGGCTTCTGGTACAACAAAGCGCTCTTTGAGGAGGCAGGTGTTGAGGCACCGACAACATGGGATGAGTTCGAAGACGTTCTTGCAAAATTGCAGGAAGCAGGCATCCAGCCGCTGACAACCGGTGGAGCTGACAAATGGGGCGCAACCCGTCTTCTGAATGCATACGCAGTAAGAGCAAACGGAAACGACATTATGACCAAAGCAGCAAACGGCGAAGTTGCTTACACAGACGATGGTCTTGTTGCAGCAGCAGATAAGGTTGCTGAGTGGGCAGAAAAAGGATACTTCGGCGAAGGTATCACAACTGTTGATATGAACAGCGCAGGTTCCATGATGATGAGTGGAAAAGCAGCGATCTTCTACAACGGTTCCTGGTTTACACAGAACCTGAATGATGAGTCCCAGAACCCTGCAGGCGCAGACGGAATCGGATTCTTCAACATTCCTGTAGTAGATGAGTCCGTAAGCACCGGTACTTCCTACTCCATGAACTGTGGTAACATCCTTGCAGTTGACAAAGCAAAATATGACGAAGGTACAGAGTGGTTCCTGAAATACTTCATGGAGAACATGGGTGACCTGGCAATGTCTGAGCTTGGTTCTGTTAAAGGTTATACCTACACAACATCCGTTGACGACATGAGCGATTACACCAAACTGGTTCTTGACGAGATCGACAAAGCTACCGAAGGTTTTGCATGGTGGGAAGCTAAGATGCCAAGTGAAATCTCCACAACCGCACAGGAAAATGTACAGCCTCTGCTGAACGGCGAGATGACAGGTGCTGAGTACATGCAGTCTATCCAGGATGTATATGAGCTGAACAACTGATCCGGAACAA
>JAUNAE010000317.1:0-2795 GCA_030527765.1 Eubacteriales bacterium | reverse complement strand
GAGGAACGATTCCTTTCTAAAGTTTAAGTGACAATCAGGGTGTCGGAAATCCCAAATCCGGCACCCTTTTCGTTTGAGGAGAAGAGAAGATGAAACACGTATTAGGAAATAAGAAAGCGATAGCGCTGTTTGTAGTACCGGCTCTTGTGCTGTATTCCATCATTGTTATCCTTCCGGTACTCTGGTCTTTGTACTATTCCTTCTTTAGTGGAAGTCCGGGACTGAAATGGGAGTTTTGCGGATTACAGAATTATGCCAGATTATTCCGGGATAACAACTACAAAGCAGCTCTCATGGTAAATGCAAAATACATACTTGTAACAACAGTCGGACAGGTGGGTCTGGGACTTCTTCTGGCTTTGATGTTCCGATTCTGGCTCAAAAGATGCAAAACCCTGGTGCGAACTCTGATTTTCTTCCCGGTAGTTCTTCCGACAGTTGCAGTCGGACAGCTTTTTGCAAAAATTTATGAAATTCAGCCAAACTACGGTCTTCTGAACAGTGTGCTCAGCAGCCTTGGTCTGGGAAATCTTGTGCAGGCATGGATCGGCCAGTCTTCTACAGCACTCTGGTGTCTGTGTGTCATGGATATCTGGGTAGCCATGGGATTCTATTCTGTTATTTTCTACGGAGCACTTCTGGATATTCCGGAAGATGTCATTGAAGCAGCCAGAATTGACGGTGCGGGAAGTTTCAACCTGTTCCGAAGAGTTCTTCTTCCGCTGCTTCGTCCGATGGTGATCACAAGTCTTGTATTCAGCTTTTCCGGTACGGTAAAAATGTTCGAGTCTGCAAGAGCTCTGACAGGCGGCGGCCCGGGAAATGCAACCAAGTCTTTGTCCATGTACATGTATGATGTATCCTTTACCTACAATAAGATCGGATACGGCAGTGTCATCGCACTGACCATCTTCCTGATCTGTGTACTGGGATCCTTCATTATCAACCGTTTTGATGTTAGAGACTAAAAGGAGAAGAACGAATGAAAAAAGCAGGAAGCATTATCAAAAAACTGATTATCATTCTGATCTGTATGCTGGAAGTATATCCTTTGTTCTGGATGCTGACAGCCTCCTTCAAGCAGCAGTCGGAGTGGAGTACGAAACCGGCCTATGCATTGAATGATGGATTTTATTTCCAGAACTACAGCGATGCATGGACAAGAGGACATATGTCCACCTATTTCAAGAACAGTTTAATTACAACTCTGGCAGCCCTGGTATTTATTGTTATTTTTTCCTGTACCGTGGGATTTGCCGTTACAAAAATGCAGTGGAAATTCCGTGACGCAATTGCGAAATATTTCCAGTTCGGAATTATGATTCCGGTTGCGGTAGCGCTGATTCCTCTGTTTCAGATTTACAGCAAAGGACATCTTCTGAACACAAGAACCTGTCTGATTCTGACCTACATTGCCTTCGGTCTATCCTTGTCCATCTATCTGGTGCAGGGATACTTAAGAGCATTTCCGGATGAGCTTATGGAAGCAGCGGTTATTGACGGCTGCGGAATTTACAGACTGATGTACTATGTCGTTGTTCCGCTGATGAAAAACGCCATTGTCACCGTACTGGTTCTTCAGTTCTTCTTCAAATGGAACGACCTTCTGTTCTCCATGACCTTCATCAGTGATTCTGCTTTGAAGACCGTACAGACCGGACTTCTCTACTTCTCTGATGAGTTTGGTTCCAAGAACTGGGGTGCAATTTTTGCTTCCGTTTCTTTGAGTGTTTTTCCGATGCTTATCGTTTACATGGGCCTGAACAAAAAGGTTATGGAAGGTATGACGGCAGGAGCTGTGAAAGGTTGATCTATGAAAAAAGAAAAGCTTATGGAATATGAGAAACAGTTGCTTGATTTTATTATGAAAAACACGAATGGGGTTCTTAAGGAACCCCATAGTTTTATTCACTATCCGTTCATTGATCCGGGTTCTGTCTATGACGGAAATGTGTGGGACTGGGATACTTACTGGTCAGTGTACGGATTTTTGAATCTGGCAGATCGATACGAGGAGCCGGTTCGTGCAAAAATTCTGGAGCATGCCAAAGGAAATGTCCGAAATTTCTTTGATCATCAGCTGGAAGACGGATACATTCCCATGATGATTGAGGTAGCAGACTGGCCGGAACCTTACCTGAATATGAAGCACAAAGAAGGTGTGCTCATGAATATGCACAAGCCCTTCCTGTGCAGCCAGATCTGTCTGATCAGTGACTATGCCGGAGAGTATGAGTGGGCATTTGAATATCTTGAGGGAATTCGAAAGTATTTTGCCTGCTACGACCGGAATTATTTTTATGAGAATTGCGGACTGTATGTATGGCAGGACGATATCATGATCGGTATGGACAACGATCCTGCAACTTTTGGACGTCCGAAATTCTCCACGGCAAACATTTATCTGAACAGTTTTATGTGCACAGAACTTGCAAGCGCTGCTGAAATCTTTGACCGTGCCGGATGCAAAGAGGAGGCAGAGCAGTTCCGGACCAAGAGGGAAAACCTGATCCGCGCGATTCAGGAGGAGTGCTGGGATAAACGGGATAAGATTTTTTATTCCGTGGATGTGGACATTCATACGAGAAAATTTGACTGGTTCCATCAGGGCCTTGGTGTCTTCTGGAAAACCCTTCCCATTAAGATACGGGTGTGGTCCTGTTTTCTTCCGATGTACGCCGGCATTGCCACTGAGGAACAGGCGGCTGAGATGGTGAAACACATCTTTGATCCGGAGACTTTTGGTTCGGATTATGGAATCACAACCCTTTCCAAGGATGAAAAAATGTTTGATC
>JAUNAE010000316.1 GCA_030527765.1 Eubacteriales bacterium | reverse complement strand
AAGTATTGAATTTTAAAGGTTCAACACACCTTATTGGTGTGGGAAGTTTGAGTTACTTAAAAGAAAGATTGAGGCAATAACTAAATGAAAAAAGAAACAATCGATCAAATTATCAAATTTAGGGATGATAGAGACTGGAAACAATTTCATAATCCGAAAGATTTGGCTATTTCTATTTCTTTAGAAGCTGCTGAGTTATTAGAAGTTTTTCAGTGGAGTGGAGAAGATACAGGATCTAATGGAAAAACTGAAAAAATAGCCGAGGAGTTGGCTGACATTGTGAATTACTGCGTTTTGATGGCGGATGCCTGCAATTTGGATTTAGATGAAATTGTACAGAAAAAAATTGCTGTAAATGAAAAAAAGTATCCGGTAGAGAAAGCGAAAGGAAAGAGTAACAAGTACGATCAGCTGTGACAACCGTACTGATAATTATTGATTTGATGCAGAAAAAGAGGGATGTACGTGGGGAAATATGATAATTGTAATAACTCTTTTCGAATCAAAAGAGCTCAAAAGAAGTATGACAAATTAAGGAAGAAACGAAAACCGGATTTGTTCTTGATTGATAGAGCAAAGGAAGAACTGGACAACGAACTTCTATTCTCGAGTTGTCAGATTTTTGGTTCGAAAAATCCATACTTCTGTAGTGAGTATGATCCAAATCTTAAGATCCTTTTTAACGATGATCGGAAACTAATGATGTTTGGAAACATTGTTATCCCGTATTCCCAAATTACAGTTGCCCAATTTGAACAGGCAAAGAAACAGATCATTGATACAGGTGTTAACTCCATCAGAGCTCTATCTGGAGCACTTATGGGGAAGGCCGTTGCAGGTGATATTGGAGCCTTTGTAGGTGCCGTATCTGCAATAGAATCGCGTTCATATCAGATCGACGGAGACTTATTATACGTCATTTACACAAAGGATAATCATGGCCGTTGGATTGTCGTAAACAACAGTAATGAACAGCGAAAACGAATTCCAAAAAAATGGCGCCAGCTGCATCAAAAGGTCGAAATGATCATTGCGGAATCAAAATCAGAAAAAAGATAACTATTGAGTGATTCAGATTATTTCGAGAATCTTGGAAATCCATTAAACAGCTATAGGTACAGAATATGTGTGACCGGCCGGTAAGTAGATTGAAAGCTGAAGGGGAACTCTACGAAGGAGTTCCTTTTTCAATTTTGTTGCAGTGGCAAATAATATATTGCATATTTTATGTTGCTAGTGTATAATTATTCAAAATCATAAATGAAACCTGTTTCCGCCACCGGGCGGAGATATCAAAAGGTGTTCAGAGCTAAACCGTAGGTACGGCACAGAGATGTGTTATAAGGTGTAGCTTTGAACACCTTTATTTTTTTAGGAGGAAGCAGAATGAATATTAAACCTTTTGCAGTTGAGGAATGGATGAATCAGTACGAGGTAGGCGCCAAGTATAATATCGCTGAGACATGTGTCGATAGTGTATCAATGGATGAATTGTTTGACTTAACAGGAATCGACAAAGCAGCATTTCTGGAAGAGTTCTGCGCGCGCAGATTAACGTATGGGGATATTGAGGGGTTACCAGAATTGAAGAAAGGAATCTGCAGTCTGTACAAATCCTTATCAATTGATGAGATTGTTACGACACACGGAGCCTCCGGAGCAAATCACCATGTGTTTTATACATTGGTGCAGCCGGGAGATCGTGTGATCAGTATCACGCCGACTTATCAGCAGTTATATTCCATTCCGGAAAGCTACGGTGCGGATGTCCGGTACTTGCATTTGACAAAAGAAAATCGCTATCTTCCGGATCTTGGGGAGCTGAAGAGTCTTCTTACACCAAACACAAAACTGATCTGTATCAATAATCCGAACAACCCGACAGGAGCGTTAATGTCCAAGAAACTGTTGTGTGAAATCGTGGATCTGGCAAGACAAGTGGATGCCTATGTACTGTGTGATGAAGTATATCGGCATCTGACCCAGGAAGATGTATGGTGTGAATCGATTGTTGATTTGTATGAAAAAGGAATTTCCGTCAGCAGTATGTCGAAAGTTTTTTCCCTGGCAGGATTACGCCTTGGATGGATCGCATCTCATGATCATCGGTTTATCCGTTCCTGTTTTTCTCACCGGGATTATAATCTGGTCAGCTGCGGTGTATTCGATGAGTCGGTTGCATCTCTTGCATTGCAGAAGAAAGATGTTCTTTTGAAAAGAAACTGTCAGATTGTCAGAAACAATCTCTCCATTTTGGATCAGTGGGTGCAGTCAGAACCAATGGTACATTATCAAAAGCCACAGGCGGGAACTACGGCACTGGTTTTCTACGATCTGCCGATTCCGTCGGTGGAGTTCTGTGATCGTATGTATCATGAAACAGGAGCATTTGTGACACCGGGAGATTGTTTTGAGGAACCATTTAGCATGAGAATTGGATATGCATGTGAGGAAGAGGTACTAAGAGCCGGTCTTGCTGCTATCAGCACATTTATGAAAAATCATAAGGGGGAATGAAAGAGTATGGGATTCATCAGAGTTTTGAGCGGACAGGATATTGAGATGATTTTTACATTAAAGGATGCAATCACTGCGGTAGAGGAAGCATACCTGCAGAAGCAGAAAGGAGAGGGAGAACTCTGGCCGATGGTTTTTCATGAGTTTGAACCGGGCGTTGCTGATTTGGATATCAAATCGGGAAATCTCAATTCAGAGAACGTCTTTGGCCTGAAAGTTGTTTCCTGGTATGGAAATAATACTCAGAAGTCATTCCCGGCATTGTTTGGTACAGCGATGCTCTTCGATTTGGAAACAGGTGCGCCGAAAGCTGTGTTAAATGCCGGGGCGATCACAGATCTGCGCACCGGGGCGGCAGGAGCGATCGGAGCCAAATATCTGGCCAGAAAGGACAGCAAACATCTCGTTATGGCCGGCTGTGGAGCTCTTTCTCCTTATTTGATAGCTGCAACTTTATATGTGATGCCAGCTATTGAAGTGGTAACTGTGATTAATCCACACAATCCGCAGAAAGCGGCGGAAAATTTGCAGGGAATTACAGAAAAAGTGGATGAACTTCTGAACAAATCGGATGTTCGCCGGACGGTCGAAATTAAGGCAAACGAGGATGCAGAACAGAGTGTCAGAATGGCGGATATTATTCTGACGGCAACTCCTTCCCGAGAACCTTTTATTGATGTGGAATGGATCAAGGATGGAACACACATTAGCTGTGTCGGAGCAGATATGGCAGGAAAAGAGGAAATTTCCGCAGAAATCTTCCAAAAGGCTCAGGTATTTGGAGATGATACCAAACAGTGTCTCACTGTTGGAGAATGCGAAATTCCTTATAAAAAAGGGTATATCAAGCAGTTGCATGCAGAGATCGGTGCAGTCATGCTAGATGCTTCTGTGGGACGTAAAGATGCAGAAAGCATCACGATCTTCGATTCCACAGGCATTGCTTTGCAGGATCTGGCATCTGCTTCCAAAATACTGAAAACAGCTGAAGAGCAGGCTGTTGGAACGCAGGTGATGTTATGATTATGTATATTATCCCTTTATTAATAGTCATACTTTCCAATACCGTTTATCATCTGGTGAGCAAAAACATAGCAAGCACTGCAAATACATTTCTGGTTCTTTCAGCGACATATGGAACCTCTTTTATCAGCTGCATCGTTCTCTATTTCATTACCAAACAGCAATCTCTGATCAAAGATCTTTCTGGTCTGAAACTCGGCAGTTTTCTTCTGGGAATTGTGATTATTGGGTTGGAAGGCGGATACTTGCTGATGTATCAACATGGCTGGGAAATCAGCAAGGGTTCACTGGTTGCCAACATCAGTGTTGCATGTGTATTGTTTCTGATAGGCTTTTTGATTTTCAAAGAGGAGATCAACCTGTACAAAATCCTGGGATTGTGTTCCTGCCTGATTGGAATTGTTCTGATGAATCTGAAGTGACAACACATGCGTGTAGTTTTTTTGTCGGTGCAAAAAGATTTGTTTTGGAAATAGCATCTTAACGCTTGTCTGAAAAATTACACAGCTGCATTGCAACGCCATCTTTCATTACTTCGAAACCGAATTTTTGATAGAAAGCTGCATTTTTGCTTTCTTCGGGCATAACCTCGATGTAGAGATAGTTTTTGTATTTTTCTTTGATAAGATTGATCATATGATTGGCGATTCCCTGATGATGAAAATCCGGATGAACAAGGACATAGTGCATGTAAGCAACCATCTCGGAATCGTCCAATACCCTGGCAAGTCCAACCAATTGATGATCACTCCAGGCAGTAATAACGGTAGAAGAGTTCATAAGAGCTTTGTGAAGTCTTGTGGGATATTGTCCTGAAATCCAGCCAACGGATAAGAATAATTCCTGTACTTGTTCTACGGTGAAATTCTTTTCTTCTGTATATGTGATATTCATTGCATTCGTTCCCCTTTTTTTATTTTTTGGATAGTCGTATTTTTGACAGTGGGTCATGGTTTCGTCTAAGAGCTTTTTAAATCGCGAATCTCGTAAGAGGATTCGCGCGCGAGTTCGGCAGTTGCGAAGC
>JAUNAE010000315.1 GCA_030527765.1 Eubacteriales bacterium | reverse complement strand
ATACCGCATTATCAATAATATCCTGTATGCGATCCCCAAGTTCTTCAAGTTCACGATTATCCATACTTCCTCCTCGTCATTCTTTTGGAATGTGAGATGTTTTTATAACCAGTAAAGCTCTTCCTAGCTTTTTGAAAAACCTCTGTCTATTCAGAGTAATAGCTATAGGTATTTTTATTATACAAAAAAAGCCTTCAAAAAACAAGCAAATGCACTCCCGGGAAGCCCGGGAAAATATTTTATGTCATTCAAAATTAAACCTTGCAGATAGAAAACAAAAGTTTTACAATAGTGTATTAAAGAGATAAAGCAAGCAATCATATGGAGGAAACTATTATGGAAAAAAAGAACATTGACTGGGGCAGCCTGGGATTCGGTTATGTAAAAACTGATTATCGCTATGTAGCCAATTTTACAAATGGCGCCTGGGATGAGGGCGGTCTGATCACTGACGATACCATCACCATGAGTGAGTGTGCAGGTGTCCTCCAGTATGCACAGACTGTTTTCGAGGGAATGAAAGCATATACAACCGAGGACGGAAGAATCGTTGTATTCCGCCCGAACCTGAATGCCGCACGTATGGCAGATTCTGCAAGACGTCTTGAGATGCCGGTATTTCCGGAGGAGAAATTCGTTGAAGCAATCAACGATCTTGTAAAAGCAAATGCCGCATATGTACCGCCATACGGATCCGGTGCAACCCTTTACATTCGTCCGTTTATGTTCGGAATCAATCCTGTTATCGGTGTAAAACCGGCAACCGACTATCAGTTCCGTGCATTCACCACACCGGTTGGACCATACTTCAAAGGCGGCGCTAAGCCGATCACCATCCGTGTCACCGACTTCGACCGTGCTGCACCGAACGGAACCGGACATATCAAGGCAGGTCTTAACTATGCAATGAGTCTTCATGCCATTGTGGATGCTCACAATCAGGGCTATGATGAGAATATGTATCTGGATTCTGCAACCCGTACCAAAGTTGAGGAAACCGGTGGAGCAAACTTCCTGTTCGTAACCAAAGACGGCAAGGTTGTAACTCCGAAATCTGACAGCATCCTTCCATCCATCACCCGTCGTTCTCTTGTTTATGTTGCAGAGCACTATCTGCATCTGGAAGTTGAAGAGCGTCCGGTATATCTGGATGAGGTAAAAGATTTTGCCGAGTGTGGTCTCTGCGGAACTGCAGCAGTCATCTCCCCGGTTGGCAAAATCGTAGATCACGGTACCGAAATCTGCTTCCCAAGCGGAATGGAGGAAATGGGACCGATCACTAAGAAACTCTATGAAACACTTACCGGAATCCAGATGGGCCGCATTGAAGCTCCGGAAGGCTGGATCCACGAAGTCAAACTGGACTAATCTTCAGCATTGATTGACATAACAGGAACAAGGTTTCCCAGTAATAAAAACAGCGGTGTGCAGGTGATTCTGCACGCCGCTGTTTTTTCAAGCCATTCCGCTGTTTTTTATTGCAATCCACTCCAGTATTTTGAGTATTTGCTCATGAATGCGAGCCTGCTTCACAGCTAGACTATATTCAGTCTCTGTTTTTTCTTTCATATGTTGTGAATGTATATTCCAGATCAAAATACGTCTGCTCATCACTTTCTGAAACAATCATCCAGTCTTCCATCTCATCCAGATTCGGAAAATGTCGATCTGCCTCATAGCCAAAGTCGATTCTTGTGATATATGCTGTATCGCATTTTGGCAGCAGTGCTTCATAAATTTCACCACCGCCGATGACATACACCTCGTCTGAATCCAGATCGGAAATCAGACGTTCCATTTCTTCCAGACTATGCACAACTGCCGCCCCTCTGACTTTCAGATTTGGATTTCTGGAAATGATAATATTCTCAGCCCCCTGAACCGGCAGACCTCCCGGAAGATCTTCCAGCGTTTTTCTTCCCATAACGACTGTTTTTCCTTCTACTTCCTTGCGGAATGCTTTCAGATCTGCAGGAATACTGACGAGTCTTCTTCCATCCTTACCAATTCCCCAGTTGCGATCTGCTGCTGCAATTATTTTCATATCTGTATCCTCTTCTCTTTTTGTTTATGTCGAATCCGGGAAGCTTCCCTGATATTTTCTACTTTGTAACTCATTGTATTATAGGCATACACCTCCTAAAAAACAAGAGGTTAATCTTTATCTCGGTAACTATAAAACCGCGAATGCTTCCGTATCTTGTATTTTTTAATCACGGGTGCTATAGTTAATGCCATGAAAACATTAATTAAATTACTAAAACCATTATCTTTTGCTCCTGCACTCATCATGATGTACGTGATCTATTCATTTTCCGCCCAGTCCGGGGAGGTGTCTGGGGATCTAAGCTACAAGATCAGTTATCAGATTGTCGAGAGTAAAAACGAGCTGATGAACACCAATTTAAGCTATGACGCACTTACCAGTGAAGCTTATCGTATTCAGATTTATGTGCGAAAAGCCGCTCACATGACCGAATACTTTATGCTTGCCCTGGCAATTTCTTTTCCACTCTATGTGTATGGAGTGCGTGGAATCTTTCTGCTGCTTCTTGCAGGCGTCTTCTGTGTCGCCTTCGCCGCATCCGACGAATTCCACCAGGGATTTGTAGAAGGCCGCGGTCCTTCCGCCATGGATGTCCTGATCGACAGCTGCGGAGCCGCCCTTGGAATACTGGTCGTACAGGTATTCTGCTGGTCTGTCCTTAGAAATCCCTCTGCCAGACGCAAGAAAAAAAAGAAACACTAAACGGATTCCCGCTGGCTATCCTAAAAACACAAGGGTCTGACAACATCACATTGTCAGACCCTCATTTATTTTACCTTTTTATTTTGTGAATCCAAAACTTCTGAACTGCAGATCACTTCCGTGGAATACGTAATAGACTCCGTGGATTCCGGATAATGTCTGTTCCATCACTTCTGAAACTTCATTCCAATCCTGATCCCCGGACAGAGTTACGGTTCCAAGCTTTGTACCTCCATTTTCCTCTGTCGGTGCATCCAGATACAGATCAACACTTCCTTCGCCCTTTGAAACAACGAGATTTGCAGTTACACTGCTTTCTTCTTCTCCAAAATTAAGATACTTGTATCCAATCACAGTACCTTCCTTAATATTGGTCACATAAGAAACCGGATCTACCTCTTTCTCACGTTCTGAAAATACATATGCCGTATTCTCCACACAATCTTTATGTGGATTCTTTTCGAGAGCCGGTGCCTGATGATCGGCAGCTTCCAAAATATACGTTGTCAC
The DNA here is from genome assembly GCA_030527765.1 of Eubacteriales bacterium. Next base: position 1,309 of record JAUNAE010000315.1, on the reverse strand, counting down.
AGATGCATCCCAGTTTTCAAATGCATTCATGCTGTCTGCAATTCCGGAAGAAGTAAATTCCATCGGTGTTACAAGCGGTGCATCATTTTCTGTTCCTACTGTGATCTTTCCTGCAATTGCCTGTCTGGAATATGTGTGGGCATTGGTATGACGATGTCCGAAGAAATACCAGTTTCCATTCACCTTCGCAATACTTCCGTGATTATTTGCATAGACATACGTTGGAAAATCTACAAATTCCATTTCTCCGCTTTCTGCGTTCTTCACATATCTGCCGCTGGTGTCAGAAATTACATTGCCGTGATTTCCACTGATCACGCCTTCAGACTCCCCATAGGTCTCCTCTACACCATTGTTTCCATAATGCCAGGTACCATTCATAATATTATCCGTCCAAAGGTATCCAATTGTGGAGTTGTACTCGGTTCCGTCTGAACCACGATCCTGCTCTACACAAAGATACAGGTATGCGCCTGCCTCTTCTACATATCCAACAAGAGATGGTCCCTCAAAGATCGGAAGATAGTCCTTTTCATCTGTCGGCAGCCATGTTACTGCTTCTACGCCATCTCCCTCTGTGTCCCCTTCTCCTTTTGCAATCGAATCCTTCAGCTGATAAATCACCCCAATGTGACTCATTCCGGATGCATATCCATCAGCATTTACAATCTCGGAAATCCCCGGAACCTCATTCCAGTACTGTTTCATACAGGAACCGGCAATATAGATCGTTCCATTTTCAATATAAATAGAAGGATCGTAACAAGCTTTTACAGTAATTGCCCAGAGAGCGGATGTCTCATCAAACGGGCCTGCCGGATTTGCTGCAGAGCGCAGCACCGAGGTACTGTTAAACTCATTTGATACAAGATAGTACGTATCCGACTGAAGATCATATGCACAATCCGGTGCAAAAAGATTCATCGCCTCAAAAAGATTTGTCTCAGTAATATCGAGAATGGTTCCTTCGTCTCTCCAGTCAGAAAGATCATATACCGGAGCTGACCACAACTCATAATTCGGTCCACAGTACGTTGTTCCATCCACATCGTGAGAACCATAAATATAAACACGCCACTCTTTGTCCTCTTTGGACCAGAATACCTGTGGTTCCCCATCCGGAATATGCTCCCACTCCGGAAGAATCGGATTGGCCAGCGTACCATTTTCGGTATGCACTGCAACAGATGTATCTACAGGCTCTCCGGTCTTCGGATTTTCTGTGTATACCATAGGATCAGTTTCATAACTGTATTCATCCCCACAGTCTGCACAAATATAATGTCGAAGTCCGCCTTCCGTATCAGTT
>JAUNAE010000314.1 GCA_030527765.1 Eubacteriales bacterium | reverse complement strand
CGATCAGACCCATCATCTCAACGTGAGCCGGAACGGAAGAAGAACCTGCGAACTGTGCATCGCTGTGCATACGTCCAAGAGTATCAGTCATACCATAGGAAGCAGGACCTGCAGCCATGTTATCCGGATGCAGAGTACGTCCTGTACCACCGCCGGATGCTACAGAGAAGTATTTTTTGCCTTTCTCGATACACTCTTTTTTGTAGGTACCAGCAACCGGATGCTGGAAACGAGTCGGGTTGGTGGAGTTACCGGTAATGGAAACGTCAACGCCCTCTTTCCACATGATAGCAACACCTTCCGGTACACTGTTGGAACCGTAGCAGTTAACTTTTGCACGAAGTCCCTCAGAGTAGGATTTGCGGAATACTTCTTTTACTTCGTTGTTGTATGGATCATACTCGGTCTCAACGTAAGTAAATCCGTTGATACGGGAAATGATCTGAGCAGCGTCTTTTCCAAGACCGTTCAGGATAACACGAAGAGGTTTTTTACGAACTTTGTTTGCTTTCTCAGCGATACCGATCGCACCCTCAGCTGCTGCGAAGGACTCATGTCCAGCCAGGAAGCAGAAGCAGTCGGTCTCTTCCTCAAGAAGCATTTTGCCAAGGTTACCATGTCCAAGACCTACCTGACGAGTATCAGCAACGGATCCCGGGATACAGAAAGCCTGAAGACCTTCACCGATTGCAGCAGCAGCGTCAGCAGCTCTGCGACAGTCTTTTTTGATTGCGATTGCAGCACCTACAGTGTAAGCCCAGCAAGCGTTCTCGAAGCAGATCGGCTGAATTGCTTTGATCTGATCGTATACGTTCAGACCAGCGTCTTTTGTGATTTTTTCAGCTTCTTCGATAGAAGCAATTCCATAACTGTTTAAAACAGAATTGATTTTGTCAATTCGTCTCTCATATGATTCAAATAAAGCCATTTCTCGTTACCTCCTCAGCGAAATTATTCTTTTCTTGGGTCAATAATCTTAACAGCGTCAGCTACGCGACCATACTGGCCTTTTGCTTTTTCCCAAGCAGTATTCGGATCATCACCTTTTTTGATGAAGTCGGTCATTTTGCCAAGGCTTACGAACTGATAGCCGATGATTTCATCATCTGCGTCCAGTGCAATACCGGTAACATATCCCTCTGCCATCTCAAGATAGCGAGGTCCTTTTTTGAGGGTACCGTACATAGTACCAACCTGAGAACGGAGTCCTTTTCCAAGATCCTCAAGACCTGCACCAACTGCAAGACCATCCTCAGAGAATGCAGACTGGGAACGACCATAAACGATCTGAAGGAACAGCTCTCTCATAGCTGTGTTGATAGCATCACATACAAGGTCTGTGTTCAGAGCCTCCATAACAGTAAGTCCCGGAAGAATCTCTGCTGCCATTGCTGCGGAGTGAGTCATACCTGAACATCCGATTGTCTCAACCAGTGCCTCCTGAATAATACCCTCTTTTACATTCAGGCTAAGTTTGCAGGCACCCTGCTGAGGAGCACACCAGCCAACACCATGTGTAAATGCAGAGATATCTTTAACGTCTTTGACCTGCACCCATTTAGCTTCCTCCGGAATTGGAGCAGCGCCATGATGTACGCCCTGTGCAACCGGGCACATTTCTTCTACTTCGCGTGAATAAATCATATTAAAACTCCTTTCAAGTGAAATAAACTTTGTTGTTATGAGTCCTAACAACCTAGGGTTATTCTCTCACAAAAATATTTATTCGTCTAGTAAAAATTTACAAAATACTACGAAAAGTTCTGTTACTGTATGGAAACACCTCGCCAAACATTACCCATGAGGAGCAATTTGGTTCTTATATATGTCAAACAATTACCTGCGAAATATGCTGCAAATACAAAAGCTGCCATTTTCAAGGCAGCTTTTGTTATTCTTCATATTATATCCGTATATCCGGGAGCTGAATCGCCGTTCCGGAATTTTCCTCTTTATCCAAAATGATACGGCGAATTATTTGAGCCTTGAGGATTTCTCTGATAAGGACCTCCCTGCTCCCAGGGATTTCTCTGCTGTCCCGAATCTCTTACAGAACCGTAATATTGCATTTTTGTCTCTTTTTCCACAACTGCAACGGTAACGGACACCATAAGAAGATACAGCAGTCGTCCGAGAAATCCTACCGGAATCAGAAGTATCAGCTCCAGAAGAACCGCTCCGACAAATGAAGTCAAAATCGAAAAGAGTGTCATCTTTCCGGTGCGCACGGAATCATCTACCATGCAAAGCTTAATAATGGTACACATCACTCCCATCAGAAAAAGGAACAGAATCCTGAGGATGACATACAGCCATGCCTTTTCGGATACCTTCCTTGGAGAAAGAAGTGTCGCATAGGTCTCTTCCACTGTCACCACATTGGAAAGAGATTCGGATACCTCTCCGATCACTGCCGGATCCGAAGTTTTTCCTCCGGTTTTTGCAGCGATGTCATGAAGAAGCGACTGATTCTCAGAATTTCCAATACTGATTCCGTGAATCTTCACCTTATGGTCAATGAAATAAGCAAGTACATTATCAAGATCTGCATCTGTCCAGTCTGCTCTCGGATCGCTTCCCATAGCAATCACCACAATCTGGGTTTTTTCTTTCGGGAGAGACCCGTTTTCCATATCATTTTTCAAACGAAGAAGAACATTATAAATTCCGGCCTGCTGATCCAGCGATTCCGGAAGAGACATTTCATTGCTCTGAGATGCTCTCGCTGCGGAACGAATCAATTCCACCTCACTGTCAAACGCGTACACACCATAAGAGAGCTCCTCATGATTTTTCACGAATTCCTGAACACTGCCGAGTCTCTCTCCTGCTGAATCCTGAGAGTCCATAACAGTAGAATTGTCAACGGCAAAAACAACAGCAGAAGAACTCTGAAGATCTTTGGAGATCTGGGCCTCATACAGAAATTCAAAAAGAATTCCAAATCCACCAATGAAAGCTACTCCACTGATAATTAACAAAATATGTTTGAGATCCAGATCAAGCCCCTCCAGACGATTTGCAAGCAAAAGGAACAGTCCAAGAAACAATGCGAATACAAGGAAGTAGATTCCTGAGAATGCAATTCCACTGATATTCGGAAATATCAGTCTGAGAAGCAGCTCTCCCACCAGAAAAGCCACTGCACCACCTGCAAGAGAGCAGATAAGGTAAATCCAGGAGACACGTGAAGTCACGTGCCCCCTTCGCTTATTTCCGGATGTTCGTCCGTTTTGAATTCGTTGTTCCCTTGAAGGGTCATTTCCAAAGGGAGACTGCCCATAAGACTGACCTCCGAAGGGCGGATTCCCATTGGAAGGATATGTCGAATGTCCATAGGAGTTCTGACCATATGCCCTCTGATTTCCTGTGTTGTAATTCCTTCCGGATTGATTTCGCATAAGCATCCTCTCCTATGATTCAAAAAGACTTATACATGAAGTTATTGTGACCGAAGCCATTATTCTGATTTCGATTGTTGTGAAGTAAGTCCATTACATCCATTCCGCCACCAACAAATTCCGTCTTCTCATATATCAGAATTGTAATGGCAATAAACAGAATGGCAATGATTCGGGCAACAAAGCTGTCCAGAATGTTTCCATTCATAAATTCCAGTACAAGTGCTGCCACAAGGCTTCCTACAACAGATGTAATAATAAATACAATCCAGTTTACCTGATTGTCTGTCATTCCAATACGAATGCCAAGGAACAGCATACCGAGAATGAAGATAAACAGAATTCTCAGGAACATGTATCGACCATTGTTGGCAGTGTCACTCGGACGGGATGCCAGAAGATTTCGACCGGAATTGGAATGCAGCGTCAGGTCAACGCTGGAAACAATATTGTCCATAGAAGTGGCAAGAGTATTCACATCATTGACATTCACGGATTTACCGTTGGTCTCGTTGGCAATGTGCTCTAACAAATTCATATCAGCATCCGCACCTAAACCAACCGTTGTAATCGGAATCCCCTTATCATGGTAAGCAGCAAGTGTCCCATGATCACTATCCGAATCTTCTCCATCAGTAACAAGAATCACCTGCAAACTATGGTCACTCTGAATAACTCCATTGTTAATGTCATCCAACACCTGACTCAATGTCATGTATATTTCAGTTCCACCTCCAACGTTGCTCTTATCGGCAGCTGCCTGGATCTCCCCGGCGGTTGTCATTCCTTCAGACGCAGTTCCCATCTTACGAATACATTCAACACTGTTTGCAAACGTATAAATTGAATATTTCACGTCGGAACTTCTATTGGAAATGATCTGTTCGATTGCCGGAAAACGTTTATTATCAGGATCGTTCCACTCCATAGATTCAGAATCATCCAACAAAAATACATAATCACTGGTAGCAGACACCACTCCGCCAACGGATGGTTCCAGTTCATACAAATACTCAAAGAGCTTTCCAAATCCCATGAGAAGCACGAGAGATCCGATAGCAATGAGAGATTTCAGTCCGCCGCCGTCAGTTCCGTGAATTCTTGCTGCGATGAACATAGCGATTAAAAACAGGAGTCCAAATGCTCCGAAATAAACTCCCATGGTAATCACAGAATGTCC
>JAUNAE010000313.1 GCA_030527765.1 Eubacteriales bacterium | reverse complement strand
GGAAGCAGGAACTGCCATCACAGGAAGAGATGGCTGAAGGACTGGAAAACCTGGATAAGCATAACAATGAGGTTGATTTTATCGTGACTCATTGTTGTTCTGTGAGCACACAGGCGCTTCTTGGTCATGGACTTTATTCTAAAGATTATCTGAATGAGTACCTGGAAGAAATCCGTCAGAAGTGTAAGTTCAAGAAGTGGTTCTTCGGACATTATCATGATAACCGCAATGTGAATGCAGAGGAGATCCTGCTCTGGGAGCAGATTATCCGGATTGCGTAAAGAGGAAGGTGAAAGTATTGGAGAAAAGAAAATTAGCATCGGTGCAGTATGTGCATCACATTACACCGATTGAAGGTGCAGATAGAATAGAATGTGTACATGTCCTGGGATGGCAGTGTGTTGCCAACAAAGGACAGTTTCAAGTGGGAGATCACTGTGTTTACTTCGAAGTAGATTCCTTCCTGCCAGTATGTGATAGATTTGAGTTTTTAAGAAGCAGCAGCTTCAAAAAATCTGAAGTTCTTGGCGAAGGATTCAGATTAAAGACATTAAAGTTCAGAGGACAGATTTCACAGGGATTGGTACAGCCATTGTCTATTCTTCCGGAAGGTGAATATGAACTGGGAACGGATGTGACAGAACTGCTTGGCGTTCGCAAATGGGAAATCGAGGAAAGAGTTGCAAGCAGCGGTACAGTTATTGGAGAGTTTCCTTATGGTATCACAAAGACAGATGAGCTCAGAGTGCAGTCTTACCCGGATCTGATTGCAGAATTCAAGGCAGTTCCTGCTTACTACATTAGTACCAAGATGGATGGAACCAGCGTGACCATGTACTGGAAAGATGGTAAGTTTGGTGTCTGCGGAAGAAATTATGAATATGAAGATAACGATAAGTGCGCTATGTGGAAATATGCCCATGAGCATAAGATTGAAGAGCACTTAAGAGAGAATAATATGCCGGATGTGGCACTTCAGGGAGAGTTCTGTGGTGCCGGTATTCAGAAAAACAGGCTGAAGCTTGTGAAACCGGAGTGGTATGTCTTCACTGTAGTCAATATGGAGACAGGCCGCAGATATCCGCTTCCTCAGATGGAAGAACTCTGCAAAAAACTTGGACTTAAGATGGTGCCCGTTGAAGAGTTGGGTGAAGTATTCCCTTATGATTCTGTGGAGGAATTGCTTGAAAGAGCCAAGGGTAAGTATGCTTCCGGTATGAACAAGGAGGGAATTGTTATCAGACCTGTTGAGCCGGTTTATTCCAGAACAATTGAAGGACCGCTGTCTATGAAAGTTCTGAACAATGACTACTTACTGAAGGAGTGATAGGGGATGACAAGAGGAATTATTGTTTATATTGGCAGAGATGGTGGCTTTTGTGTATCAACAGAATTCAACGGTGATATGCATTCGTACTCTAATGGCTTGGAGATTATCGAGAAATATAAAGAGAGGAAGCTGATCACAAAATCTGATTATATCAAGTTCGTTACAGCCTTTGATCGCAGACACTATCGATATGGAGATGAAGAATTTGAAATCATTCATTATGGAGGTACGGTAGATGATACGGTAAATCTGCCAAGCCTGTACCCGGATTATTTCTATATCATCAATCATTCTGGAAAGAAAATCTCTTTTACCTGCAGGAAGAATACGTTTGAGTTGGAAGATCAGACAATGACGGTTACTTACTATGACAAGATTGAGCAGGTAGTCAGAATGGATCCGGCGCCATCCTGCAAACTCACGAAAGAGAGATTTGTTGAGATCCTTGATACTTTGAAGGCAGCCAAGGATTTTTCTGATGAACACGACAAACTGCTTTCTTCATACAGAAGCAGGTTCGACGCAGATTTTATGGATGGTGCAGGTTTTGCAATTTGCCATGATGATCTGGTGGTTGAATTATTACAGACAATCCTTGACGACACTGGTGAATTAATCGATTATTTTGTATATGAAATGGAGTTCGGCAGAAGGACTGACTTCACTACCATTACTGATAATGATCGTGAAATTCGTATTGCCTCGGCAGAAGATCTGTATGACTATCTGACTTCAAATGCATGATGTAATTATGGCGGGTGGTGAAAGATAAACACGTTGAAGACAATAATACGTGCCCGAACGGTGGGACAAGTGCGATTTGCCAGCACGTTAAAAAGATGAAGCTGAAACCCACGCAGGCATGGTGCAGGAGTGAGAGGCTCCGCCCCGCCATTTTGAATTGGAGATGATGATGTGATTTTGACTTTGTATGAGCCATTCCGACACTGGTCGGAAACTGGTTCCGTATATATTTTGTCGGATCCTCATTTTGGGGATTCCGATTGCAAATTGATGAACCCCGGTTGGATTGAGCCGGAGGAACAAGTGGCCAGGATTAATGCCCTGGTCATGAAAAATGACACGTTTGTATGCCTTGGTGATGTGGGTGATCCTTCTTATGTGAAGCAGATCAGGGCAAGGAAAAAGATTTTGCTGCTTGGCAATCATGATAAGAAAAAGGATTATAAGGGATTATTTGATGAGATTTACGATGGTCCGCTAATGATTTCCGAGAAAATCCTTCTTTCTCATGAGCCGGTATACGGATTGCCTTGGTGCCTGATATCCATGGACATGATCACAGTGGCATTGAGCCTTATAAGGAAGGCTGTAAGCATCTGAATCTGGCAGCCAATGTCTGTGACTATACGCCGGTCAGTCTAGGAAAGCTGATCAAAGATGGAATTCTTTCAGATATAACCACCATTCATCGAATGACTATAGATCAGGCAACTGAGAAGAAGGAGAAGTGGCATGGAGGAACAGTATCCGACAATTGATAAAGTGCGAACCGGAAAGAAGATCCGTCAGCTTATGAATTCCCTTGGTCTGACCGTGATTGATGTGCAGAAGTATATGGGATTTTCCACTCAGCAAGCAGTTTACCACTGGCTGAATGGCAGAAGCCTGCCCACTCTGGACAATATATATGCTTTGAGCGAATTGTTCAAAGTTCCAATGGATCAGATTATCTGCGGTAACCGGAAATATCAGCCAGAGTATGGATCTATGTATTACCGAATTCAAGCATACGCCAAACAGTTACAGATGTTTGTAACGGTCGCCTGCAGAGAGACCAATCACGGAAAGAATTGCTTTATAATAGAACCAGTATAAAGAAAGCAGGTGAAGTGTGATGATTAACAATAAAAACGGATATTCCACAAGAGAGGAGCGTGTTGAGATATTCCAGGATACGCTGGCATGGATCAGTACAGATCCGACACTTTTTGCGTCTGTTGTGGAAGCAAAGAAAAATACAAAAGTATATTATGAGGACGATTATCCTCAATTTGATGTGAATGCAGTCAGGGAAGAACGGATTTCTGTAACAAGAGATCGTTCCTATCAGGCAGCCATGAGACTGGCCAAAGAAAATCCTGGCAAAAAGATTGCGGTCATGAATTTTGCAAATGCATTTCATGCTGGAGGTGGAGTTACCAGAGGCGCAAGTGCTCAGGAAGAGTGTTTATGCCGTTGTTCCACCTTGTATCCATTGCTTTACAGAAGAAGTCTGAGGGATTCCTATTACAAACACCATCATGATCTGAATACGTCAAAAGCTTCAGACTCTTTGATCTACACAGAGGATGTTGTAATCTGTAAGACCGATGAAGAACATCCTAAGCGTATGGTTCAGGATGATTGGGTAAAAGTAGATGTGATTACTATTGCCGCACCGGATCTTCGAACCAAGTCTAATATGTATGCTGCAATCGTGGGCAATGGATCCTTTATGAATAATGCGGAACTTTTTGGTTATCATGTGAAACGCGCGATTCATATGTTTACCGTAGCAGCCAGCAAAGGTGCTGATATTCTGGTGCTGGGGGCATTTGGCTGCGGAGCATTCCAGAACGATCCTTCAGTGGTAGCCAGGGCATATAAGGTTGCATTGGAGGAATTCCCGAAAGTATTTGATAAGATCGAATTTGCAGTGTATTGCTCTCCAAGAGATCAGAGAAACTACGAAGAATTCCATAAGGTACTGGGTTAAAGATTTATAATTCTCCAGATAGGCGACAGCTTGTGAGTAATTGCAGGCTGTCTTTTTTTGACAAATTCGCTAGTCTCACAAACTTGATACTATCAGATGGCCATATGATACTTTTTACCCTGCATTTGAGATACCCGTGATACTTGTGGCTGATACAATGATTATGCTGGAAGTAGAAGAACAGCAGGACAACTAAATATTATTTTTTCTTTTTCTTACATATTAAATATGCTGGAAAGAGAACACATGGAGCTCCATTAGGAATTAAACCTGATGGGGCTTTTTTTAATGCCTGAAAATCTCTGATTTCCAGCCAAAGCCACAGGTCCGCCCTCGGATCTGGTGATGAGGAAGGAAATCATAAGGTTGGTCAGACGTATCAGAAAGGCACGTGCACCTCCGCACCTGGATTTGAAACCAGACAACAAGATTTCAAATTCAGGAGGAAAAAGAGATGTACGTTCAGCATCCATATAAATTTGATGGAAAGTATTTTGCCAATATTGATGGCGAGTTTATTGAGATTAGCAAGGAAGTGG
>JAUNAE010000022.1 GCA_030527765.1 Eubacteriales bacterium | reverse complement strand
GAAGAACTTGACAAAATCGTTCCTATCAGTAAAATGCGAAAACTGATCGAAGAGCGTACAGGTGCAACCCCGGATAATACGTTTTATAAACTGAATCCGAAGGTAGATGATATTCCGGATGCTTACGGCCAGGTCAAAAACGGCGTGAAGCTTCTGCTTCTTGGAACGGTGGAGACCGGTGGTGCCGGATGTGTCTGTCCTGAGCATGTAATGCTTCGAAGAATTATCAACAACCTTGTGCTGCACAGAGGAGACGTCGTTGTTCTGGATATGGAAGCCGGCCTGGAGCATCTTGGCAGAGGAACCACAGAGCAGATGGATCAGTTTATTGTTGTGATTGAGCCGGGAGCCAGAAGCGTACAGACATACAAGAATGTCAAACGTCTGGCCGCAGATCTTGGAGTGAAGCAGGTTCATGTCGTTGCGAACAAGGTTCGCGATGAAAAGGACGAAGAATTCGTTCGTTCCAAAATTCCTGCAGAAGATCTGCTTGGATTTATTCATTACAATACAGAAATCATGGATGCGGACCGCCAGGGAGTATCTCCTTTTGATTTCAGCCAGTCTGCAGTAGAAGAGATCCGTAAAATCAAAAAAGTCATCGACGAAATCGATGCAAGCAACGAATAGGAGGACAAAGCATTGACACTTTTAGAGAGAATTTTTAATGGTAATGATGCAGTTTATGGTCTGACAGAGCAGGCTATCGATGCAGCTATCGCACAGTATGGCGAAGAGAATCCGATCAGCTTCCCAAATACTGCTTACAGCCTTCCATGTTACTATGCTGTAACTGGAACTAAGGTTACAAACCTGAAAGAGCTGAAAGAAGCTCTTGGCGTTGTGAAAACTCTGATGACCAGAGAGCCACGTCTGAACGATGGATTTATGTCTGGTGTTGCTACAGCACTTTGCGCAGAGTTTATCGAGGTTCTGAAATACATCAACGGTGCTGAGCCATACGCACAGCCGCAGTACGGACATCTTGCAGATGCAAACATCCGTGAGCTTGGTGTTCCGCTTGTAACCGGCGATATCCCGGGCGTTGCTGTAATTCTTGGTGCTGCTCCAACTGCTGAGCAGGGTGTTGAGCTTGTTAAATCCTATCAGGCACAGGGTATCCTTGTAACACTGGTAGGTGGTATCTGCGATCAGGTTGCTGAACTTGGCATGAATACCGGCGTAAATGTACGTGTTCTTCCACTTGGTAACGATGTAACAGCAGTTATCCATGTTGTATCTGTAGCAATTCGTGCAGCTCTGATCTTCGGTAATGTAACACCTGGAGATGCCGGCGCACTCATGAAATACACTATGGAGCGTGTACCTGCATTCGTTAATGCATTCGCTCCTCTGGATGATGTTATCGTTGCATGTGGTGCAGGCGCAATCGCACTTGGATTCCCGGTAATCACAAACGAGACCGAGAACATCTTCCGTGTACCGAAGAGCCTTATCGTTCAGGAGGACGTAAGCAAATTTAACGCTACTTCTCTTGAGGCTCGTGACATCAAGATTAAGATCACAAACGTTGATATCCCTGTAGCATTCGCTTCTGCATTCGAGGGTGAGATCATCCGTCGTAAAGAGATGCAGGTTGAGTTCGATGGTTCCCGTGTTGACTGTGCAGAGCTTGTACAGACCGTAGAGGCTTCTGAGATCGAAGATCATAAGATCACAGTAGTCGGACCGGAAGTAGACGATATGGAACTTGGAAGCAAGAACTCCATTGCTTACGTTGTAAAAGTTGCAGGTAAGAACATGCAGGCTGACTTTGAGCCGGTTATCGAGCGTAAATTCCACAACTACATCAACTGTGTAGAGGGTGTTTACCACACAGGCCAGAGAGATATGCAGCGTATCCGTATCAGCATCAACGCATTCAATGCCGGATTCAAGATCAAACACATCGGTGAAGTTCTTTACACCCAGGTTAAGAATGAGTTCGACGCTGTAGTTGACAAGTGTGAGGTTGTTATCTACACAGATCCTGCTGAGTGTACAAGAATCCGTCATGAGGTTGCTATCCCGACATTCAACAAACGTGATGAGCGTCTGGACAACCTGACTGATGAGACCGTTGATAAATATTACAGCTGTATCCTCTGCCAGGCATTCTCCCCGTCTCACGTATGTGTTGTTACACCTGAGAGACTTGGACTTTGCGGTGCCGTTTCATGGCTGGATGCAAAAGCTACCAACGAGCTGGATCCGACCGGTCCATGCCAGGTTATCACAAAAGAGCGTGTCATCGATGAGAACCTCGGTGCATACGAGGATGTTGATGAAGCAGTTCAGAAATTCTCCCAGGGTGCTCTGGAGCATGTAACTCTGTACTCCATCATGCAGGATCCGATGACTTCCTGCGGATGCTTCGAGTGTATCTGCGGTATCGAGCCATTCTCCAACGGTGTTGTAATTGCAAACCGTGAGTATGCAGGCATGACTCCTCTTGGAATGACCTTCCCGGAGATGGCTTCTATGACAGGCGGCGGTGTTCAGACTCCTGGATTCATGGGACACGGCAAACACTTCATCGCTTCCAAGAAATTCATGAAGGCTGAGGGCGGTATCGAGCGTATCGTATGGATGCCGAAAGAACTGAAAGAGTTCATCGCTGACAGACTGAACAAGACTGCAAAAGATCTGTATGACATTGACAACTTCACTGATATGATCGGTGATGAGACTGTTGCAACAGATCCGGAGACACTGGTTGAGTTCCTGACAGGGAAGGGACATCCGGCACTTGGAATGGATCCAATGATGTAATCAGAGACTGCGGAGTCTTTCGAATTACAGAATCAATGATAACTGCGGAATTATCATGAAATACAGCAGCTGTTCTGCTATTTGCAGACAGTAAAAAGGAAATGCAAAATACTGTTTGACTGTACTGAAAATAATGGAACGGCTGCAAAAGAAAAATATGTTGCGTATGCAACAGATTCTTGCCAAAAGACGGGAGTTTGTTGTATAATAGCGACGAAATGTAGGGGTATCTGCGGGTATCTCTGCGAATGCAAACCTAGCAGGGAGAATCCCGGTGACTATCTCTTTGCGCATAATTATATAAGGAGGCAAAAGCGTAATGCCGTTTAATCAGAAACCACAGAAATTTAATGCCAAGATTAACACTGTAACAATCGGAACCGGCGATAAGACTGTATCCCTTGGAGGAAACAGCACTTTCCCGTTTTATTCCTTTGATGCACCGACCGTAAACGAGCCGAAAATCGGTATCGAGATTACCGATATGGGTGTAGAGGGATTTTCCGAAGGACTGAAAGCATTCTATGAGGGTGCTGCAACAATCGCTGACATGGCAAAGAAAGCTATGACTGTTGAGGGAGCAGATTTCCTTACACTTACTCTGGAAGGCGCAGATCCAAACGGTGAGAATAAATCTGTTGAAGAGCTGATCGCTATCGTAAAAGAAGTAGCAGAGGCAGTTGACTGTCCACTCGTTGTAGCAGGATGCGGAAATGTAGAGAAGGACGGCGAGCTTCTTCCTAAGGTTGCTGAGACACTGGAAGGCCGCAACGTACTGATCCTTGCAGAAAAAGAGGAGAACTACAAAGCAATCGGCGCAGCTGCAGGTCTTGCTTACAACCAGATCGTTGGTGCAGAGTCCGCAGATGATATCAACCTTGCAAAACAGCTGAACGTTGTTACAACTCAGCTTGGCGTTAACGCACAGAAAATCGTTATGAATGTTGGTACGGCAGCAGCTGGATACGGATATGAGTATGTTGTATCCACTATGGATCGTATCAAAGGTGCAGCACTCGGACAGAATGATGCCATGCTGCAGATGCCTATTATCACACCTGTTTCTGAACAGACCTGGTCTGTAAAAGAGTCCACTGCAACCGCAGAGGATATGCCGGAGTGGGGAGACGCTGAAGAGCGCGGAATCGATATGGAAGTTGTTACTGCAGCAGCAGACCTTGCAGCCGGATCCGACGCAGTTATCCTGAGACATCCGGAGTCAGTAAAAGCAGTAGCAAAACTGATCAAGGAACTTGCGTAAGATATAGGAGGAAGATAAGTTATGGCACTGAATGGTATTCAGATTTTTAAATTAACACCAAAGAAAAACTGTAAAGAGTGTGGCTGCCCTACCTGTATGGCTTTCTCAATGAAAGTTGCTCAGGGTGCTATGAAAATTGAGCAATGTCCACATATGTCAGAGGATGCAATCGCTTCTCTGTCTGAGGCAACTGCTCCGCCAATGAAAACAATCAAAATCGGAACCGGCGACGGCGAGTTCACCCTTGGTGGAGAGACCGTACTGTTCCGTCATGAAAAAACATTTGTCAGCAAACCAAGATACGCAGTATCCCTTTGCACATGCATGGATGATGCTGCTGTAGATGCAAAAATTGCTGAGATCCCAACCGTAGATTATGAGCGTATCGGCGAGAGAATGTACGCTGAGCTCGTATATGTAAACTGCGGAGAGGGCGCTGATGCTGCAGCATACACTGCACTTGTTAAGAAAGCTGCCGGCCTTAACAGAACTCTGGTACTTGGCGTATCTGATGTTGAGATCGCAAAAGCAGCTCTTGCAGAAGTAAAAGACAGCAAACCGGTACTGAACGGTGCAAACGCATCCAACTATGAGGCTATGAACGAGGTTGCCAAAGAGGCAGGCGTTGTTCTTGGTGTATCCGGTGCGGACCTGAACGAAGTTTATGACACAGTAGCAGCTCTTGAGAAACTTGGCAACAAGAATCTTGTAATTGACGCTACCGGTGCAACCGCAAAAGAGACCTTTGCAAACGCTGTTCAGATTCGTCGTGCAGCTCTGAAAGATCAGGATAGAACTTTCGGATATCCGACTATCGTTAACGTTGCAAAAGTAGCTCGCGGAGACAAACATCTTCAGGCAGCTCTTGCAGCAGTATTTACTATGAAATATGGTTCCATCATCGTTATGGAGCAGATGACATATGCAGAGGGACTTCCGCTGTATGGTCTTCGTCAGAACATCTTCACCGATCCTCAGAAGCCAATGAAAGTAACTCCTGGCATCTACAAACTGAACGGTGCAGATGAGAACTCTCTGGTTGTTACAACCGTAGACTTCGCTCTGACATACTTCGTAGTTAACGGCGAGCTGGAGCGTTCCGGTGTTCCGCTGAACTTCGTAATCAATGATGCAGGCGGACTTTCCGTACTGACATCCTGGGCTGCAGGTAAATTCTCCGGTACAAGCATCTCCAACTTTATCAAGGCTGAGGTTGAGCCTAAGGTTAAATGCCGTAAGCTCGTGATCCCGGGTAAAGTTGCCGTTCTGAAGGGCGATCTGGAGGCTAAGCTTCCGGGATGGGAGATCATCGTTGGACCAAGAGAAGCAGTTCAGCTTGTAAAATTCTTAAAAGATATGCAGGCATAATTGCCTGAAGACAGAACAGCTCTGCTGTTCTGTCATATATAATATGTATTAGTAAAGGAGAACATAACTATGGCAAAATTTGTTACCATCGGTGAGAGACTTTCTGCAACCGCACCATCTGTTGAAAGAGCATTCCGTGAGAGAGATCCAGAACCAATTCTTAAAAGAGCAGAGCAGCAGCTGAAGGCTGGCGCTGTTTACCTTGATGTAAACATCGGACCTGCTGAGAACGATGGTGAAGATCTGATGAAGTGGGCAGTGCAGCTCCTTCAGTCCAATTTCAACAATGTTCCTCTTGCACTTGATACAACTAACAAAAAAGCAATCGAAGCCGGTATTTCTGTATATAACAGAGACAACGGAAAACCGATTGTTAACTCTGCAAACGCAAGCGATCGTATCGAGAACATCGATCTTGCAGCAGCAAATGATGCAATCGTTATCGCTCTTTGCCAGGCAGAGGGACTTGCAGCAGATAATGACGAGCGTATGATGCACTGCCAGAACATGCTTGAGAGAGGTATGATGCTTGGTATGGAGCCTACAGATCTGTGGTTTGACCCGCTGTTCCTTGTTGTAAAAGGAATGCAGGACAAACAGATGGAAGTACTTGAGGCAATCAAGATGTTCTCTGAGATGGGTCTGAACTCTACCGGTGGTCTTTCCAATAACTCCAACGGTATGCCGAAGAACATCCGTCCAATCATGGACTCCGCTCTTGTAGCTATGGCTATGATGCAGGGACTTACCTCTGCAATCGTTAACCCTAACGATCTGCGCCTTATGGAGACCATTAAGTCTTGTGATGTATTCAAAAACAATACTCTGTACGCAGATTCTTATCTGGAACTGTAATTATCCGAAATGGGTGATGGCAGGTGAATGAATTTCATATGCGCCTGATAATCATCCGAGCAATTTTCAGATGACAGAATTTGAGGCTGGAGGCTTCGGCCTCCGGCCTTTTTTGAACACTTTATTTTTAATACCAGAAAGGTGGTTACCCTATGTTTAAGATCACATTTTCATTCGAGGATGGCAGCCTGAAAGAGGTTTTTGCCAATGCGGGGGATAATCTTCTTGAGGTAGCAAGAGGTGCGAATATTGCTATTGATGCTCCGTGCTCCGGTAATGCATCCTGCGGAAAATGCCGGGTACGACTGGTTGATGGAGAGATTGATTCCAAGAAAACACTTCATATCAGTGACGAAGAATATAATCAGGGGTGGAGACTGGCCTGTGTAAGTTATGTGACTGCGGACGTGACAGTGCTGGTTCCTGATATTGCTGCAGCTTATAAGAGCCGTATGAAGGTTGCAGACCTGAGTTCCAAAGAGGAGATTGCGATCTTTGAGAATGCGAAGAATGATGTCATGATGGCAGGAATTGAACTTCGTAATTCGCTGGATGTGGTGGAGGTGTCCATGGACGAGCCGTCTTTGGACGACACAATGCCGGATGTGGAACGTCTGACACGTGCCCTCAAGAAATTCCTCAACATCAAGCGGGTTCGAATTCCATATCAGGTGCTCAAAAAACTTCCGGATGTGCTGAGGGATCATCAGTTTAAGGTGAAATGTGTCCTTCGGACAACCTCCGAAGATATGTATGTCTATGATATTTTCGGTCAGGAGGAAGAAGTTCTCGTTGGGGGACTTGCCATCGATATCGGAACAACAACGGTATCGGCAGTTCTGATCAATATGGAGAACGGAGAAATTCTTGCCAAAGGTTCCAGTGGAAATGGACAGATTCGTTACGGTGCAGATGTTATCAACCGTATCATCGAGTCCAGAAAACCCGGTGGCGTCAAAAAGCTTCAGGATGCGATTATCAAGGAGACCATCAATCCGATTATCCATGAAATGTGCAAAACAGCAAATATTTCACCACAGCAGATTTATCGCATGTGCGTAGCATCAAACACAACCATGAATCATCTGTTTGCAGGGATCAATGCAGATCCCCTCAGAATGGAGCCGTACATTCCGGCCTTCTTCAAAACCAATTCTCTGTTTGCATCAGATCTTGGAATTCATATTAATAAAGACGCTCACATTATCATTGCTCCGAATATCGGAAGCTATGTAGGTGGAGATATTACGGCAGGTACGCTTGTAAGTATGATCTGGAATCGTCCGGAATTTTCTCTTTTCATTGATCTTGGAACCAATGGAGAGCTTGTATTCGGAAATTCCGATTTCATGATGAGCTGTGCATGCTCTGCAGGTCCTGCCTTTGAAGGTGGAGATATCAGCTGTGGAATGCGTGCAACAGATGGAGCGATTGAAGCATGCACCATTGACAAAGAGACGATGGAGCCGACATTTAAGATCGTCGGAGAGCCGGGTACGAAGCCGATTGGTCTGTGTGGATCCGGAATCATTGATGTAATCAGTGAACTGTTTACCTGTGGAATTATTAATCCGAAGGGTAAGTTTGTCCGGGAAGGCAAGCGTGTAAAACATGACAAATACGGAATGGGAAGCTATGTCCTTGCATTTGAGGAAGAGGCCGGTTCTGTGAAGGATGTAGAGATCACTGAGGTCGATATCGATAATTTTATTCGTGCGAAGGGAGCGATTTTCTCCGCAATTCGTACGATGCTCAGTTCCCTTGACTTTGACGTATCCATGATTGATGACGTCTATGTAGCCGGAGGAATCGGAAGCGGTATCAACATGAAGAATGCGGTTACTATTGGAATGTTCCCGGATATTCCTATGGACAAATTCCACTACATCGGCAATTCTTCTCTGTCAGGAGCGTATCTGATGCTTCTGTCCACCCAGGCAGAGCGCAAGACCTATGAACTGGCATCCAATATGACTTATCTGGAACTTTCCACAGTTCCTACATATATGGATGAGTTTGTCGGAGCATGCTTCCTGCCGCATACAGACGGAACCATGTTCCCATCTGTAGAATTAAAATAATACAAATAGAAATGAGAAAACCATGAACACATTACAATATGAGAAGGACAGCAAAGAGAGAATGCCCTGGGAGCATTATCTGGGAGAGTTTCAAAAGGCAGATCCACAGGAGATTGCATCCAGACTGAACATTCCATATGAGGAAGAGACAAAAACATTACATCTTCGCTTTATGGGTACGGAGTATCAGATTACTCATCCTGACTTTGAGATCACTCATAAGGAGGATGATCTTGGATATTATCCATTGGAAGAATCCATCTATGCAAAGATTCTGACCCTTCGTTTTCTGCTGAAGGGAGGCGAAGCCAAAGGAAGCGGTAAGTTCCGTACTTATCGTGAGATGCCTTGGGGAGAAGTTTACCTGAGACAGTTTGATGGAAGATGCATTAAGAGACTTGCGTTTTCTTATGGTATGAAACTTCCGGTATTCCACAGTATTCTGCAGCATTTAAAAGCAACTCCTCTGAATCACGGAGATGCTTCTTATGAACTGGAAATTTATCCGGACTATTTTGTGCAGATGATTCTGTGGGAGGGAGATGAGGAATTTCCGCCATCTTCTCAGTTCCTGTTCTCGGACAACTTCCCGGTTTCTTTCGAAGCTGAGGACATTGCCCAGATGGGAGATGTGATCATCGGTTCCTTCAAACAATTTGCAAAGATCGTACAGCAGTAAACCTGAAAATTGCCGGCAAAAATCCTATCGCATAGCGATCTGGAATGGATATTTGCCGAGTAACTTTGAAGGTAGTGAACAGCTGCGAAGTAAGTATAATAAGGAGAATATTATGGGATTTTCAACCAGTACATGTACAGAGTTTGTTGAAGTATTAGCATCTAAAGCCCCGGTTCCGGGCGGCGGCGGTGCATCCGCACTGGTCGGAGCAATCGGTACAGCCCTTGGAAACATGGTTGGCAGCCTGACCGTTGGCAAAAAGAAATATGCGGATGTTGAGGAAGAAATGTACGAGCTGAAAGCAAAATCCGATCAGCTTCAGAAGGATTTTCTTCGTCTGATTGAGAGAGATGCAGAAGTATTTGAGCCTCTTTCCAAAGCATATGGAATGCCGAGAGAGACCGAGGAAGAGAAAGCTGAGAAAGCACGTGTTATGGAGATCGTTCTCAAGGACGCATGCTCCGTACCGATGGAGATCATGGAAAAATGCTGTGAAGCGCTGGATCTGATTACAGTCTTTGCAGAAAAAGGATCTCGTCTTGCTGTCAGCGATGCAGGTGTTGCAGCCGCTTTCTGCGGAGCTGCTCTGAAAGGAGCAAGCCTGAATGTCTTCATCAACACAAAGGCAATGAAAAACCGTGAGTATGCAGAAGAGTTGAACAAAAAGGCAGAAGAGATGCTGGACAAATACGGCAAAATTGCTGATGATACTTATGAGATGGTACTTGCCGGCTTAAAGTAATTCATCATAACTGTTAAGATACCTTATTGTTATAAGCAATTTAATAAATAAAGGAGAGAATTATGGCAAAACAGTTATTAGGTAAGGAAGTTACCGCAGCATTAAA
Organism: Eubacteriales bacterium; assembly: GCA_030527765.1. The sequence goes on along the minus strand of JAUNAE010000022.1, from coordinate 13,014 downwards.
CGAAAAAATCAAAGCAAATGTTGCATTCCTGAAAGAAAAAGGAGTAAATCCGACTCTTTGTATTATCCGTGTAGGTGAAAATCCAAGCGATATTTCCTATGAAAAAGGTGCAACAAAGAGATGCGAGACACTTGGCGTAAACTGCGTGAAGTCTCTGTTCCCGGCAGATGTTACTCAGGAAGAACTTCTGGACGCAATTGACAAAGTGAACAAAGACGATTCCATTCACGGAGTTCTTCTGTTCCGTCCGCTTCCAAAACATCTGAATCAGGACGTTATCGAGAACGCACTTGCTGCAGAGAAAGATGTTGACTGTATGACAGATCTTTCTATGGCAGGCGTATTCATTGACAAACAGCTGGGATTCCCGCCATGTACACCACAGGCATGCATGGAGATTCTTGACCACTACGGAATCGATTGCACCGGTAAGAAAGCAGTTGTTATCGGAAGAAGTCTTGTTGTTGGTAAACCGGCTGCTATGATGCTGACAAAGAAAAATGCAACCGTTACCATCTGCCACACAAGAACAAAAGACATGCCGTCCGTAGCAAGAGAGGCAGACATCATTATCGTGGCTGCTGGCCGTGCCGGTGTTGTTGGCGCTGACTATGTGAAAGAAGGACAGATCGTAATCGATGTAGGTATCAACGTAAACGCAGAAGGAAAACTTTGCGGTGATGTTGACTATGCAGCAGTAGAGCCGATCGTAGAGGCAATTACTCCGGTACCGGGCGGTGTTGGAAGTGTTACTACCTCTGTTCTTGTCGGACATGTTGTAGAAGCAGCAATGCGTAAAATGAACTAAAAATCAGGCGCGATGAGGCGTTCATGAAATGTTTGCGGAAATTTCATGAACGCCTCTTTTACATGTTCTGTAAACTTCTTTCTTATCATTTTGCATGAAAAAAAGGCTGTCACCGGGAGGTTTTTTTGCTTTAAAGCGTTACCTTATGATTGACGAATGCACTTTTTTTGAGTACAATGATCTCTAAGAGTTTCATTAGGAGGAATTGTTATGGAAATGGAAGCCAGACGCGTCACAATGAACAAACAGTCCAATCTACTCACATTGGAAGAGCATATGTATCCATTGGTGGATGTACCATCCCCAAATGTGTTTCGAAGTCTTTTTCCTTATTCTGAGGTTCCGAAGATTGCATTCAACGATCGAGTAGTACCGCACCACATGCCAGATGATATCTGGATTACAGATACAACATTCCGTGACGGACAGCAGTCACGTGCACCTTATACAACAGAACAGATTGTCCGGATTTATGATTAGCTGGGCGGCCCGGAGGGACGTATTCGTGCGTCTGAGTTTTTCCTTTACAGTAAGAAGGATCGGGATGCCGTAGAGAAATGTATGGAGAGAGGATATGAGTTTCCGGAAGTAACAAGCTGGATTCGTGCCAGCAAGAAAGATTTCCAGCTGGTTAAAGATATGGGGATGCGGGAGACCGGTATCCTTGTCAGCTGCTCTGATTATCATATTTTCTATAAAATGAAAATGACAAGAAGACAGGCGATGGAACATTACCTGAGCATTGTCAAGGAATGCCTTGAAATCGGTGTATCCGTCCGCTGTCATCTGGAAGATATTACAAGAGCGGATATTTACGGATATGTTATTCCGTTCTGTCTGGAACTTATGAAGCTTCGTCAGCAGTATGGAATTCCGATTAAGGTACGTGCCTGTGATACCATGGGTTATGGAGTCAACTATCCGGGTGCCGTGATTCCGAGATCCGTGCCGGGTATTATCTACGGTCTTATGGTGCATGCGGGTGTTCCTTCAGAACTGATTGAGTGGCATGGCCACAATGATTTCTACAAGGCAGTCAGCAACTCTACAACAGCATGGCTCTATGGTGCCTGTGGAATCAATACTTCCCTGTTTGGAATCGGAGAGCGTACCGGTAATACACCGCTGGAGGCAATGGTATTTGAGTATGCACAGCTTCGAGGTAATCTTGGTGGAATGGATACCCATGTTATTACCGAACTTGCGGAATATTATGAAAAAGAACTTGGATATCATATTCCGGAGAGAACTCCGTTTGTAGGCCGCAACTTCAATGTCACAAGAGCGGGCATTCATGCAGACGGCCTTCTGAAAAATGAAGAGATCTATAATATTTTTGATACAGACAAATTCTTGAATCGTCCGGTTGAGGTTGCGATTTCCAACACTTCCGGTGCTGCGGGAATTGCTCACTGGCTGAATACCCACTATCATTTGCAGGGAGATGCGACCATTGACAAGAACAGTGACATTGTCAAGATGATGAAAGTATGGGTAGACGAAGAGTATGAGAATGGACGAGTAACCGTTGTTTCTACAGACGAGCTGGAGTCCCTGGTATCTGAGATCTGCGGACGTCTTGAGTTAGCGCATCCATCCGAGAGAAAGTAATTGTAGTATGTGAACAGACATAAGTGATCGGTTAACCGGAGACATTTTATGTCCTGAGATAGGAGAAAAACATGGAAAACAGAATTAATATGAAAACTCCGCTTGTTGAGATGGACGGAGACGAAATGACCAGAATCCTCTGGAAAATCATTAAAGATGAGCTTTTGATCCCATTTGTTGATCTGAAGACAGAGTACTATGATCTGGGACTGGAGCACAGAAACGAGACAGATGATCAGGTTACCGTGGATGCTGCTGAGGCGACAAAGAAATATAAAGTAGCAGTAAAATGTGCAACCATTACACCGAATAAGGCAAGAATGAGTGAGTACAATCTCAAGAAGATGTACAAGAGCCCGAACGGAACGATCCGTGCCATTCTGGACGGAACTGTATTTCGTGCCCCGATCGTTGTGAAAGGAATTGAACCTTGCGTAAGAAACTGGGAGAAACCGATCACACTTGCACGTCATGCATATGGAGACATTTACAAAAACACAGAGATGTATGTAGATGCACCGGGAGATGCATATCTTGTATTTGAAGGAGCAGACGGAACAGAGCGAAAAGAACTGATCCAGCACTTTGATGAGCCGGGTGTTATCATGGGAATGCACAATATAGAGGCTTCTATTCAGAGTTTTGCAAGAAGCTGCTTTAACTACGCCCTTGATACACATCAGGATGTATGGTTTGGAGCAAAGGATACCATTTCCAAAACTTACGATGGAAAGTTCAAAGAAGTTTTTGGAAAAGTTTTTGAGGAAGAGTTCAAGGAGAAATTTGAGAAAGCAGGCCTTACCTATTTCTTCAGTCTGATTGATGATATTGTTGCCCGTGTAATGAAGGCTAAAGGCGGATTTATCTGGGCATGCAAGAATTATGATGGAGACGTTATGAGTGATATGGTATCCTCAGCCTTCGGTTCCCTTGCTATGATGACTTCTGTGCTTGTTTCTCCACATGGATATTATGAGTATGAAGCTGCCCATGGAACCGTTCAGAGACATTATTATCGTCATCTGGAGGGCAAAGAAACTTCCACGAACTCCGTTGCAACCATTTTTGCATGGACAGGTGCGCTGAAGAAACGAGGAGAATTGGATGAGCTTCCGGAACTTGTACGCTTTGCAGAACTTCTGGAAAAAGCAACCCTTGATGTGATTGAGTCCGGAAAGATGACAAAGGATCTTGCTCTGATCACAAACCTTAAGAATCCAAAGGTTTTGAACAGCCGTGAGTTCATTCTGGAAATCCGCAAACGTCTGGAAAAAGCTTTAAAATAATTGTAACCAAAGCTCTTTTGCGAAGCGGACCGCGAATATCCGTTTGACTTAAAGCTTTTAAACAGCGAAATAACAAAACCGCATCTTCTTATGATACGAACCGGCGAAGCTGATTGACCGGAAAGATCATAGGAAAGATGCGGTTTCTTTTCTTTTAGTTCAAATGTTCGTTTTGCGTGGGGAAGGATATATGCTCCCCGTGGTTATTCTCTGTTTTCGATTACATCATTTACATGGTCGATAAATAACTGTCGAATGGATGGATATTCTCCGAGACCTTTGAGAGAAGTGGTCACTTCGTATCCGGCACGTTCAAACTGGTGAAGCCAGGAATCCGGATCGTCCCCTGCAAGATCATTTCTTGCATGGTCTCCGGCAACAATCATGAAAGGTGCAAGGACAACGCTTTTTGGCTGATAATTGCCAAGAAGTCGAAGCACGGAAGTGCTGGAAGGGTAGGCTTCCACAGTTCCAAGGAAAACATGAGGATGTCCCATATCTTTGAAACGGTAATCCATCGCAGCATAGACTGTGTTGGAATAATGGGTCGTACCATGTCCCATGAGAACGATGGCCGTGCGGTTCTTTTCGAAGTCTGCAAATTCCTCGGTAATGGAATTTAAAACATAAGTGAGATCTTCATCGGAAGTGAGAAGAGGGGAGCCGAACTGAATGGAATCAAATTTGTCCATGAAGGAACCGGCTTCCTTTTTCATAATATCATTCTCATTGCCGTTGATGACGTGGGTTGGCTGCACAATGACTTCACGAATGCCGTCTTTGTACATCTGTTCCATAGCTTCACAAACGGTAAATACGTGAAGCTGTTCTAAGCGCTTCAGTTTGGCGATAATCATCTTGCTGGTCCACGCGCGGTAAACCTGATACTCCGGAAAAGCGTCCGCAATATCCTGCTCAATCGCATCAATGGTTTTGGCTCTTGTGTCCGCAAAACTCGTTCCGAAGCTGACTACGAGAATTGCTTTTTTGGTTTCTGTATTCATAACAAACCCCTTTATCTGATTGTGCTGAAATGTTCTTAGAAGTCTCCGCGCAGAATCTAAGACTCAGCCGACGTCTATTATAAAAAAAACAGAGGAAGATGTCAACGCAGATGACCAAGAGGAAGGGGGCTTCCTTGTTGACAGACGTACAAGAAATGATTATCATTAAGTGGAGTATGGCTATTAGAATTTTTTTGAAGTCTGAAAAGCCAGAGGAAGGTTGGAGATTTCACATGAATATACAGATGATCGGAATAGATCATAATATGGCTTCGGTGGACATTCGTTCGAAGTTTTCTTTTACGAAGAAGACAGCGGGACTTGCCATGGAAGCATTGAAACAAAAATCAGACGTTTCGGGATGTGTGATTCTGTCCACATGCAACCGACTGGAAATCTGGGTCAGTACCAGAAAGGAAGAAGTGCCTCTGTATCAGTATCTCTGCGAACTGAAAGGATTGGACTCCAATGAGTATGAAGAGTTCTTTAAGAAAAGAAGAGACCAGAAGGCAGTGGAGCATCTGTTTTATCTGACCGCCGGACTGAAGTCCCAGATTATGGGCGAGGATCAGATTCTGACACAGGTAAAAGACGCTCTGAATCTTGCGAGAGAGAATTTTGCCACAGACGGTATGCTGGAAGTACTTTTCCGTATGGCAATCACTGCAGGCAAAAAAATCAAAACAGAGATTCCCTTTGCTCACGGAAATCCAAGTGTCATTCACAGAGCAATTTATGTTCTGGAACAGCAGGGATTCACGTTTGATCAGAAAACATGTATGGTTATCGGCAATGGCGAGATGGGAAAAGTTGCTGCCAAAGCGATGATGGATGCCGGAGCCAAAGTTATGGTGACCGTACGCCAGTATCGAAGTGGAATTGTCGATATTCCATTTGGATGTGAAAGAATTAATTATACAGATCGATTCCTGCGTATTCCGGAATGCGATGTGATCGTCAGTGCCACAGCAAGTCCGAATTTCACAATCACAAAAGAAAAGCTTGGAAGCCTTTCCGAAAAAGAGTATGAGAATAAAATTTTCATTGATCTTGCTGTGCCGAGAGATATTGAGCCGGATGTTAAGAGCCTGCCGGGGGTGCAGATGTACGACATGGACAGCTTTGATTCCGATGTAGAGTGGGAAGAACAGAAGGAACAGTTCGAGGCAGCAGGAAAAATTGTGAAAGAGCAGATGCAGGAATTTTACCAGTGGGCAGACGGCCGGGAAGTCATTCCGCGAATTCAGGAACTTCAGCAGGATGCGGTAGAGGATCTGAACCTTCGTATTCAGAAAAATGTGCGCAAAATGATGAACTCTCCGGAAGAGAGTGAACAGATGATATCCATGGTAGATCAGGCCATGGCGAAAGTGGTAGGAAAGATGATTTTTGGTCTGAGGGATCAGCTGGATCCGGACCAGTTCTTAGAATGTGTGTCGGGATTGGAGAAAATTTATGAAGAATAAACCGTTTTTTCCTATGTTTATAGATTTATCAGATAAGAAAGTACTGATTGTGGGAGGCGGCGTGATTGCCACAAGGAGAATTAAGACACTTCTGGCCTTCACAAGAAAAATTACGGTCGTTGCCCCGCAGGTAAGCCAGGATATTCTGGAGATGGCAAAAGTCGGACAGATTACATTGCTTCAGCGCCCGGTGAGACGATCTGATTTTACGGATATTTACATGGCACTTGCGGCAACCAATGACCGTAAGCTGAATGATGACATTTATCGAATCTGCAAGGCAGAAGGGATTTATGTGAATGTATCCAGTGACAGAGAAAAATGTGACTTTTATTTTCCGGGAGTTTTCATGGAAGAGAATATGGTAGTAGGTGTGACCGCAAGTGGTCTGGACCATCGTAAGGCAAGAATTGCCCGTATAGCTATTCAGGAAGCACTGGAAAAAGTTGCAGGAGAATCAGAAGAACATGAAGACTAAAGTAATTATCGGAAGCAGAGAAAGTGCCCTTGCAGTCGCTCAGAGCGAAATGGTTAAGGCATTTATAGAGTCGGAAAATCCGGGACTGGAAGTGGAGATTCTGACAATGAAAACAACGGGAGACAAGATTCTGGACAGAACTCTGGATCAGGTCGGAGGCAAAGGTCTTTTTGTAAAAGAACTGGATCTTGCCCTGAGAGACGGACGAAGTGATCTCTCCGTGCACAGTCTAAAAGATGTTCCGGCAGAACTGCCGGAGGATCTGCCGCTTCTGGCTTTTTCTAAAAGAGAAGATCCCAGAGACGTACTGGTGCTTCCGGAGGGAGAAACAAAACTGGATCCTGAGAAGCCTCTCGGATGTTCCAGCAGAAGAAGAACCATTCAGCTTCGGGAATTATATCCGGATATGCAGGTCAAGAGCATTCGCGGCAATCTGCAGACCCGGCTTCGCAAACTGGATTCCGGAGAGTACGCAGGTCTGATTCTGGCTGCAGCGGGTCTGAAACGTCTAGGACTGGAACATAGAATTGCCAGATATTTTTCGGTAGAAGAGATGATTCCGTCTTCCGGACAGGGAATCCTTGCAGTGCAGGGACGAAGCGGAGAGGACACTTCCTATCTTCAGGGGTATGAAGATCCGAAATCTGCAGCCTGTGCACTGGCTGAGAGGGCATATGTCCGCAGACTTGACGGAGGATGTTCTTCCCCGATTGCTGCTCATGCCAGAGTGAAGGATGGAACCTTTTCTGTTCTTGGACTTTATTACCGGGAAGAGGACGGAGCCGTGTTCAAAGGAGAGAAGAAGGGAAAAATGGAGGATGCCGTACAGATTGGCAGATCTCTTGCAGAAGAACTTCTCGAAACCGCCCGTCAGGGGAAGTAACTATGTATATTGAAAAATAAACGGAGTTCAAATATGAATAATGGAAAAGTATGGCTGGTGGGAGCAGGCCCCGGAGATATTGGTCTGTTTACACTGAAAGGACTGGAAGTTCTTGAAAAGGCAGATGTGGTTGTGTATGACAGTCTGGTTGGTGCAGGGGTTCTTGGACGGATCCCGGCAGATGCGAGATTGATTAACGTTGGAAAACGTGCAAGCCATCACACCATGCGTCAGGAACAGATCAATGAAGTGCTTCTCGAAGAAGCAAAGAAAGGCAACCGAGTGGTACGACTGAAGGGAGGAGATCCGTTTCTTTTCGGAAGAGGAGGAGAGGAACTGGAACTTCTTTCGGCGAATCATATTCCATATGAAGTTGTTCCGGGGGTAACCTCATCTCTTGCGGTACCTGCCTATAACGGAATTCCTGTGACACACAGAGATTTCTGTTCTTCGCTTCATATTGTGACAGGTCACAAAAGAGAAGGAATGGATTACGATATTGACTTTCCTTCCCTTGTTAAAACAAAAGGAACGCTTGTGTTCCTTATGGGAATCGCATCCCTTCCGTCAATTATGAAAGGACTTCTGGATGCGGGAATGGATCCTTCCATGCCTGCAGCTGTCCTTCAGCAGGGAACCACAGCCGGACAGAAACGGGTTGTAGCCACTGTGGAAACGCTGGAAGAAGCCGTTTTGAGAGAGGGGATTGAGACACCTGCCATTATTGTTGTTGGGAAAGTGTGCAGCCTCTCTGAGCAGTTTGCCTGGTATGAAAACCTTCCATTGGCAGGGTACCGGGTTCTTGTAACACGCCCAAAAGCACATCAGTCTGTGACGGCACAGAAACTGAGAGAAAAAGGTGCAGAGGTTCTGGAAATCCCATCCATTGCCACCGTACCTGTGAAGGAAGGAAAAGAATTTCGGGAGGCTCTGAAGCAGCTTTCAGAGTATTCCTGGATCGTGTTCACAAGTCCGACAGGGGTAGAACTGTTTTTTGAAAAGCTGGCTGCGAATAAACAGGACATTCGCTCCCTCGGATCAGTGAAAGTGGCTTCTATTGGAGAAGGCACTTCGAAGAAACTGAGAGAGCGGGGAATCTTCCCGGATCTCGTACCTTCCATATACGATGGCGAACACCTTGGACTGGAACTGGCAGAGCGTATTCAAAAGGGAGACCGGATCTTCCTTCCGAGAGCTGAGCGGGGCAATCAGAAGCTGACGGCGCTTCTTCGGGAGAAGGGTGCAGAGGTAGATGATATTGCGACATATACAACTGTGTATGAGAGTAGCATACTGATTGATGAGAAAGCGGAGTTCGAGAAAGGTGCCATTCACTGTGCTGTGTTCACGAGTGCTTCCACTGTCCGCGGTTTCGTCGCGGGAACAGAGGGACTGGATTACCGCCTTGTGAAGGCTGCATGCATCGGCAAACAGACAAAGGCTGCGGCAGATGAATATGGAATGCAGACCTTTGTATCAGAAAAAGCGACCATCGACAGTCTCATCGATCTGGTATGCAAAATGAAAAGTGAGGAGTGATTTTTAATGGAACTGACAAAACGTCCAAGAAGACTGAGAAAGAATGAGTCTCTCAGAAGAATGGTAAGAGAGACAAGAATGGACAAATCATCACTAATTTATCCCCTTTTTGTAAAAGAAGGGCATGGAATTCAGGAAGAAATTCCTTCCATGGAGGGACAGTTCCGCTACAGTATTGACAAATTGCCTTATGAGTTGGAGCGCTTGACAGAGGCTGGAGTTCAGAACATTATGCTGTTCGGTATTCCGGATCACAAGGATGAAGTCGGAAGCGGCGCTTACGCATCTGACGGTATCGTCCAGAGAGCTCTGAAGGAAGCAAAGAAGGAATTTCCATTCCTGTATTATATTACAGATGTCTGTATGTGTGAGTACACTTCTCATGGACATTGTGGTATTCTCTGCAATCATGATGTGGATAATGACAAGACTCTGGAACTTCTTGCAAGAACAGCGCTGTCACACGTAGAAGCAGGAGCGGATATGGTAGCTCCTTCTGATATGATGGACGGCCGTGTCCGTGCGATCCGGGAATGTCTGGACCAGAATGGACATAAGGACAGCCCGATCATGTCTTATGCAGTCAAATATGCTTCTGCATTCTATGGCCCGTTCCGTGATGCAGCAGGATCCGCGCCAAGCTTTGGAGACAGAAAGAGCTATCAGATGGACTTCCATAACCGAAGAGAAGCCATGAAAGAAGCTCTTGCGGATATTGATGAGGGTGCAGATATCATCATGGTGAAACCGGCTCTCGCTTATCAGGATCTGATTTCTGAGATCAGCAAAGTGACAAACGTTCCAATGGCTGCTTACAGCGTCAGTGGAGAGTACGCTATGGTAAAAGCTGCGGCTTCAAAGGGATGGATTGACGAAGAGCGTATTATTGCAGAGATGGCAGTTGGATCATATCGTGCAGGTGCACAGATTTATATTACGTATTATGCAAAAGAGCTTGCACGTATGATGGATGAAGGGAGAATCGGCTGATGACAAAATCAGAAGAACTGTTTGAGAGAGCGGTAAAAAGAATTCCGGGAGGAGTCAACAGTCCGGTGCGCGCCTACGGTGCAATCGGCGAGGCTCCGCGATTCATTGACAGAGCAGACGGATGTCATATATATGACGTAGATGGAAACAGCTACATCGACTATATTGATTCATGGGGACCGATGATTCTGGGACACAATCACCCGATGATCCGCGAGAGCGTTGTAAAAGCCAGTGAAAAAGGTTTGAGTTTCGGATGTGCAACGGGAATTGAAGTAGAGATGGCAGAGTTCATCTGTGAACATATTCCTCATGTGGAAATGGTTCGTATGGTAAACTCCGGAACCGAGGCCGTAATGAGTGCTCTTCGTGTGGCAAGAGGTTTCACAAGAAGAGATAAGATTGTGAAATTTGCAGGATGCTATCACGGACACAGCGACAGTATGCTTGTATCTGCAGGTTCCGGTGTTATGACTGCCGGAGTACCGGACAGTGCCGGAGTACCGGCCGGATGCACAAGGGATACAATGACTGCGGTGTATAATGATCTGGAAAGTGTACGCACACTCTTTGAGTCTGCACCGGAGGAGATTGCAGCGGTTATTGTGGAACCTGTAGGGGCGAATATGGGAGTGGTTCCGCCGGCAAAAGGATTTCTGGAAGGACTTCGTGCCCTCTGTGACAAGTACCATGCACTTTTGATTTTTGATGAGGTTATTACCGGATTTCGACTTGCGTTTGGGGGAGCAGCCGAATATTTCCACGTCGTTCCGGATATGGTAACCTATGGAAAGATTATCGGTGCAGGAATGCCGGTAGGAGCTTACGGCGGACGTCGGGAGATCATGGAGATGGTTTCTCCGGTTGGTGCAGTATATCAGGCAGGTACCTTGAGCGGCAACCCGATCGCTATGGCAGCAGGACTGACACAGCTTCAGTATCTTCAGTCACATCCGGAAATTTATACAAAACTGGAAGAAAAAGGAAAACTTCTGTACGGTGGAATGAAAGAACTTCTCGAAAAAGAAGGATATTCCTGTCAGATGAATTATATCGGATCTCTGGGATGCCTTTTCTTCACCGAAAATGCAGTTGTAGATTATGCTTCCGCAAAGACATCCGATACAGATCGCTTCGCAGCCTACTTCCTGAATATGCTGAGACAGGGAATTCATCTGGCTCCATCTCAGTTTGAAGCGATGTTCCTCTCCGATGCTCACACAGACAAAGAAATCCAAACAACACTGGAGGCGGCAAAAGAGGCTCTAAAAGCTGTTGTTTGTTAAACTTCCGAAAAGTGTTTTCTTGTGAATCGAGAAAACATATGCTATAATGTCATCAGGGTTTTAACTAAGAAGGTTATTTTAGGAGGCTTGCGTAATGGGAGATACAAAATACGTAGCTTATGTGGGATCCTACACTCACGGTTCAAGCGAAGGAATAATGGTTTATGACGTGGATGTAGAGCATGGATTATTGACAGAGCGAAGTGAAGCACCTGTCAGCAACTGTTCTCATACAGCAGTTTCTAAAAATCTGAAATATCTCTATTCTATTGAAGATGAGGGTGTTGCGGTTTTCAGAAGAAATGCAGATGGAGATCTGACACGTATTAATGACGTAAATATTGATGGTATGAGAGGATGTTTCCTTGCAACAGACGTAGATGGCAAATATCTCTATGTTGCAGGATATCATGATGGTAAAGTGACCGTTGTACATACCCACAGAGACGGACGACTCGGAAGTCTTATGGATGGTGTGTTCCACAGTGGCCTCGGAAGTGTTGCAGAACGTAACTTCCGTCCTCATGTAAACTGTGTTCGTCCGACTCCGGACAACAAATACCTCTGCGCAGTAGATAACGGAATCGACCAGGTGAAGATTTATCGAATCAATAAGCGTAATCACAAGCTGGAACTTGTGGACATTCTCAGATGCCCGAGAGAGAGCGGTCCGAGAATTATCCGATTCAGCGAAGACGGAAAGTATGCTTACATTCTCTTTGAGCTCAGCAATGAGATCAAGGTGTACAATTATGACGGATCCGGTAAGCAGCCGGAGTTTGAACTTGTGCAGAGCGTCAGTACTCTTCGTAAACAGAACGACAAGGATGCAATTCACAATGCGGCTTCCGGTCTTGCACTGGCACCTGATGGAAAGCATCTGTTCTGCACAACCGCAGGAGAGAATTCTGTATCCATGTATGAGATCAATCCTGAGAATGGATTCCTTACGAAGAAGTTCACACTTCCGGTAAGTGGAGACTATCCGAAGGATCTTGTAATCTTCCCGGACAACAAGCACATCGCAGTTGCCTGCCACGGAAGCAATACAGTGAACGTATTTACTGTGGATTATGAGAAGAACATCATTATGATGAACAGCCGTCCTCATAAGGTACATACACCGAACAGTATTCACATTTACGCAGTTCCGGAAGTTCCTGCAGATGAGACAACCGAGACTGACGACAGCATTGTATATTGATATGACAAAGGAGTCATTTTTCGATAGGATTGTTCTATCGAAAAGTGACTCCTTTTTTCTTAGCGTTTATAAAAATCAAGAATACGGTCCATTCGGGAAATCATGTTGGAGAAGAGTGCATCTACAATGGTAATGGCAGCCATGGCCTCGCACACAACAACGGCTCTTGGAACGATCACCGGATCGTGACGTCCATGAATCTCCAGAGAAAGATCCTCCCCGTCCTTGGTAACGGTCTGTTGAGGGCGACTGATAGAAGGGGTCGGTTTCACATGGGCACGAATGAGGATGGTACTTCCATCACTGATGCCGCCGAGGATGCCGCCTGCATGGTTTGTAAGCTTCTCTATTTCTCCGTCTTTCATATGGAAGGAATCGTTGTTCTCAGAACCGAGGGCACTGCTTGCATGGATACCGTCTCCGATTTCCACGGCTTTTACCGCACCGATGGACATGATT
>JAUNAE010000312.1 GCA_030527765.1 Eubacteriales bacterium | reverse complement strand
CCTTTTTTTGTAAAGATCCTTTGAAGAAATAGGATGTTCATCAAAATTCAAGAGCCAGAAGAAAGGGGATTTTCTAAAAATTCTCGAAAAACATTGTAGATTATTCCATTTTGACAAGTGATATGGAACATGATAGAATGCAAAACCTGTAACAAAGAGAAACAAAATTGTAACATTTCCGTTAGACTAATCTAGAAAGTCGAATGGGAGAGATCTTACAGGAGGATAATATGATGATGAAATATAAATGGATGATGTTTACAGTGGCTATGGTACTGGCAGCTACAATTGTTGTTCCTGTATCTGCAAGTGAAAACACTGCAAAAACGGAGCTTACTTCCGGCGAGACAGAGGAATTGGTTTCTGAATCTGAGGATGATGAGACGGAAACCAAGGAGAGAAACGAGAAGAATACATATTCCAAAACATGGGATGGGGATGTGCTGACTGCAAGTGCGGGTGTTGTGTATGGACCTACCGGAAAAGAAACTTACTATAATCTGGATATGTCCGGTGTGGTTGAGATCATGCGTTCCATGGGAAATACAGATGAGTACTGGGTGAGAGAAGACGGCGTGAAAATGCTTGGAGATTATGTAATGGTCGCAGCGAATCTTGATAAGTTTCCGAGAGGAAGTCTTGTAGAGTGCAGCCTTGGAACTGCCATTGTGTGTGACACAGGAGGTTTTGCGGCAGCAAATCCTACACAGCTCGATATTGCGGTAACCTGGTAAGGATAACCTGAAAAGTATAGAGGCAGAAGCTGGGCGGAGGCCCATTGAGCTTTTGAAATGATTTTAGAGTCGGCATAATTGCCGGCTCTTTTTTTGAGCGCAAGCAGTGGGGTGAATTGCGAATGTCTGATGAAACGCCTTGTTAGATTCTTTCTTGTTGCGTTTCAGTATGGAACGCGATAAAATGAGTTGATACTTTGAGACAGGAACAGAAATGGTGGTAACTGGGAGAAATCGAACAGTTCCATATGGAGAATAAAATGTATAAATTAGGTTTTATCGGAATGGGAAATATGGCCAAGGCACTGGCGGCCGGATTTCTTTCCTCAGGGAAAATCGAAGGAAAAGAGATGGCAGCCTATGCCCCAAACCAACAGAAGTTAAAAGACAATGCCGGGAAGATGGGGTTTGTTCCCAAGGCATCCCTGAAAGAACTTGTGGAAGAGTCGGAAATCGTAATGATGGCATGCAAGCCATATCAAATTGAAAGCGTTCTCGGTGAAATCGGAGAGCTTCTCAAAGGAAAAGCACTCGTTTCCATTGCAGCGGGCTGGGATTTTGCAAAATATGAGAAGTATCTGGATCCATCTGTCCGCCTGCAGTTTGTAATGCCGAACACTCCGGCAATGGTGGGAGAAGGGGTTCTTCTGTTTGAGGAGAAGAATTCTCTGAATATAGAGGAAAAAGAAGAAATTCAGCAGTTGTTTGAAACCGTGGGGCTTGTGAGGGAGCTTCCGTCTCATCTTATGGGAATCGGAGGGGCTTTGACCGGATGCGGTCCTGCCTTTGTGGATCTTATGATTGAAGCTTACGGAGATGCGGGTGTCAAATACGGAATTCCGAGACCTCTTGCCTATGAGCTGATCAGTCAGATGATTCTTGGATCTGCTGCACTGCAGCTGAAAACCGGAGAACATCCGGGGGTACTGAAGGATCAGGTATGCTCTCCTTCCGGTACAACGATTCGCGGAGTGAATGCGTTGGAAAATCAGTGCTTTCGCGGAACCTGCATCCAGTCGATCGATGCAATCATGAACAAAAAATAATGGTGAGGATATTATGGAAATTATAAAAATTGAAGAACTGGAAGAATTTTCCGGTGAGAAACAGGTAGTGGACATAAGAAGCCGGGAGGATTTTGAGAAGGAGACGTACCCGGGTGCAGTGAACATTCCATGGGAAGAACTTCTGGACAGAAAAGAAGAACTGGCAAAGGACCGCCCGGTTTATCTTCTGTGCTATACCGGACAGAAAGGTGAGGAACTGGGGGAAGAACTGGAAGAAGACGGCATTGAGATTAAGAGTATTGAAGGTGGATATCGCTCTTATCTTCGTCTGAAACTCCGCCGCATGATGGAAGAGAAGGACGAAGAGAGACTGGAACGACAGAAAAATGCGGAGCGCAGCATTATCAAAACCTACCGCAAACAGATCTGGAGACGTTTCACAAAAGCGATTAACGAATATGAATTGATTCAGGACGGGGATAAAATTGCGGTCTGCATTTCCGGAGGTAAGGATTCCATGCTTATGGCAAAGCTCTTCCAGGAGCTGGCCCGCCATGGAAAACATAATTTTGAGGTTGTGTATCTTGTTATGAATCCGGGGTACAACGAACTCAATTATCAGACCATTCTGGACAACGCAAAAGTGCTTGGAGTTCCGATTACCGTGTTCCAGACAGAAATCTTTGATATTGTTGCCGCAGAAGAGGAGTCTCCGTGCTATCTCTGCGCACGAATGAGAAGAGGATATCTGTACAGCAAGGCAAAAGAACTTGGATGCAACAAGATCGCTCTGGGCCATCATTACGACGATGTCATTGAAACCACTCTGATGGGAATGCTTTACGGCGGCCAGATCCAGACGATGATGCCGAAGCTGCACAGTGAGAATTTTGAGGGGATGGAACTGATTCGTCCAATGTATCTGATCAGAGAAGCGGATATTATCCGCTGGGCAAATTACAATGATCTTCATTTTATTCAGTGTGCCTGCAGATTCACAGAACACTGTGCGTCCTGCGGCGGCACAGAAAAAGGTTCCAAGAGAGCAGAAGTGAAGGAACTGATCCGTATGCTGGCTGCAAAAGATCCTGTAATCGAAGGAAATATTTTCAGAAGTACGGAAAATGTCAACTTGAACATGCTCATCGGTTACAAGAAAGATCGGACCAGACACCATTTTTTGGAAGAATATTATGACAAGAATGCACAAAAATGAGTGTCCTTTTTTATGACCTATGTCAATTTACATATGGTTTATAAAACTTTATAATGAATTTATGAATGTAATCGATTACACAAAGTTTCAAGTAAACAGGTAAAAAAGGAGAGAGAATTATGGCATTAGATTACCGCAAATGCGCAGAAGAGATCTATAGCCACCTTGGCGGCAAAGAGAACATTGTTCAGGCCGCACATTGTGCTACGCGCCTCAGACTCGTTATTGCCGACAACAGCAAGATCGATAAGAAAGCTCTTGAGAATGTTGAAGGTGTCAAAGGTATGTTCGAGTCCAATGGTCAGTTACAGCTGATTATCGGAACAGGTACCGTTAACAAAGTCTATGACGAGTTCCTTGCAGTTACAGGTATGACTGCAGCAACAAAAGCTGATGTTAAGGCAGCAGCAGCTTCCAGAGCACCTCTTTGGAAGAGAATTCTTAAGGTTCCTGGAGACGTATTCGTACCGATTCTTCCGGCAATCGTAGCAGCTGGTCTTATGATGGGTCTTGTAGAGGCGCTTGGTAAAGCAATTCCGGGATTTGCAAACACCGACTGGTATGCATTTCTGGATATGGTTTCCAATACCGCATTCGCTTACCTGCCGGTACTGGTTGCAATCAGTACAGCAAGAGTATTTGGCGGAAACACCTTCCTTGGTGCGGTTATCGGTCTTCTGATGATCCATTCCAACCTGATCAATGCTTGGTCTGTAGGTTCTACAGAAGTGATTCCAACATGGAAACTCTTCTTCTTCAACGTAAGACAGACCGGATATCAGGGACACGTAATTCCGGTTATTCTGGCCGTAGTATTAATGTCCTATCTGGAAAAATGGCTGCATAAAGTTGTTCCGGAAATCATTGATCTGTTTGTAACTCCACTTGTAACAGTTCTTGTAACTGCATTCGTTACCTTTACAGTTATCGGACCTGTATTCGCAGTTCTTGAGAACTATGTTCTCGACGGCGCACAGGTACTGATCACAGTCGGATTTGGTTTTGGATCTGCGCTTATGGGTGCTCTGTATCCGATCACCGTTGTCATGGGTCTTCACCATATGTACAACGTTATCGAGTCCGGTATGCTTGCCAACCCGGAAATCGGACGCAACATCTGGATGCCAATCGCATCCGCAGCAAACTTTGCACAGTTTGGTGCCTGCCTTGCAGTATTCGTAAAATGCCGCAACGCTAAGCTGAAATCTGTTGCACTTCCATCTTCCCTGTCTGCATCTCTGGGTATCACAGAGCCTGCAATCTTCGGTGTTAACTTCCGTTTCATGAAACCATTTGTATGTGGTATGATCGGTGGTGCTGTTGGTGCATGGTTCGGTTCCCTGACAAAGATCGGTGCAACTACTTATGGTGTAACCGGTATCCCGGGACTTCTCGCAATTGACAATATTCCGGTTTACGTTATCATGCTTCTTATTTCCGCAGGTATTGCTTTCGTTCTGACTATGATCGTATGGAAAGAGGAGGCTCCGGAAGAAGCAGCTCCGGAAGCAGAAGAAGTTGCTACAGAAGAAGCAGCAGAAGCACCGGAATTCGATGTAACTGCATTGGTAGGAAGCTGGACACTGACAGCAGCTACAAATGAAAACGGCGAAGATGATATGGAAGCTGTTATGGAAATCTATGAAG
>JAUNAE010000311.1 GCA_030527765.1 Eubacteriales bacterium | reverse complement strand
ATCCGAAGGCACTGCAGTACCTGATGGGCCATAGTGATATCGGAGTCACCCTAAACACCTATACGCATCTCGGACTGAATGACGCGGTGAAGGAGATGGAAAGAGTACAGAAAGCAGAGGATGCAAGGAAAGAGGTCGAAGGACCGAAGAAGGAAAAACCAATGCGACGGGCGATGTTTCGGGCGATATAGATGTAAGGCCATGGGCTATGGTTCATGGCCTATTTTCTATTATATTTTTTATTTCTTCAATGAGTAATTTTGCTGCCGGAGAAAATACCTGATACTTCTTCCAGATTACATACATTTTGTTGTGCAGTTCAGGGTAGAGCGGCTTGAAGACCAGAGAACTGCTGTCTGTAAGCTCTACGATATTTTCAAAGCTTAAAGAGAGTCCGACACCGGCTCTGGTAAAGACAAGACTGTTATTTGCCAGGTTGAAATTGGCAATGAAATTCAGCTTGTCCAAAGTTTCCCCTGCCCACCTTGGCATGTCAGAGCGGAGGGATTGCTCGGAGCAGAAGAGAGGGTAACCGATGAGATCTTCTGGATAGATGTTCTCTTTCTTGGCCAGTGGGCAGTCCTTTGGCATATAGACACCCCAGCGGTCTGTCTGCGGGATCTCGATGTAGTGATAGCGCTCCAGATCAGGAGATTCTACGATGATGGCCAGATCCATCACACCGTTTTCCAATTTCTCTGCTACCTGTTCGGTACCTCCGCTGGTAATGCTGTATGTGATACCCGGATATTTTGGGTTCAGAGATTTTACCGCCAGAGCCAGATACTCGATCAGATAGGACTCTGCACAGCCGATGTTGATCTTTCCCCCTGTAACCTGATCCATCGTCTTAAATTCATTTTCGATTCGATCTGCGATAGAGAGCAGATCCTCGGCACGATCTCGCAGCAGCATACCCTCTGGGGTCAGACTGACACTGAAGTTACCGCGGATAAACAGCTTCTTACCCAGTTCAGTTTCCAGTTCCTTAATCTGTTTGGAAAGTGTGGGCTGTGTGACATGCAGCCGTTCTGCGGCATGGGTCATATTTCCTTCTCTGGCAGCTTCCAGAAAATAGCGTAGTTTGCGTATCTCCATAATGATCTTCTCCATTCGTTCCATAGTGCATCTGAACTACAAATTAACCTTTAAGTCTCAGTATAGCAAATCTTGATATTCTGTTCAAGAATGACAAGGAATAGAAAAAGGCAATTTGCTATTTCATTGCCCATGAATATAATAAAAGACAGAAGGGAGGGACACATGGAACATAAAATCAATGAAAAAGAAGCCTTACTGCAAAGCCTGCAGGATGCCGGCTGTGATGAAGAAACCATTCATTGCTGTATGAGCATGGCTGAACAATATTCCGAGAGAAGTATCCTTCCTCTCTTAATGAAGTTCAGAGGGTGTCTCTTGGAGCAGGTCCACGCAGAACAGGACAAACTGAGAGTATTGGATCACCTGATCTTTGACCTGAAAACCCAAAATCAATAATAATCGATAGCAAATCAAAAAGGAGATATGAATCATGAGCGAACTGAAATTGACACAGGAATGGGACAAGACTTTTCCAAAGAGCGAGAAGGTAGATCATAAGAAAGTGACCTTCCATAACCGCTTCGGTATTACACTGGCAGCCGATATGTATACACCGAAGAATGCAGAAGGAAAGCTGGCAGCCATCGCCGTATGCGGACCTTTCGGAGCTGTTAAGGAACAGTCTTCTGGTCTGTATGCCCAGGAGATGGCAGAACGAGGATTTCTGACGATTGCATTTGATCCGTCTTTCACTGGCGAGAGCGGACCGGAGAATGCCAGATACATGAATTCCGGAGATATCTGCACAGAGGATTATCAGGCAGCTGTTGACTTTCTGTCTGTACAGGACAATGTAGATCCGGAAAAGATCGGTATCATCGGTATCTGCGGCTGGGGCGGCATGGCCATCAATACAGCAGCTCTGGATACCCGTATTAAGGCAACGGTTGCTTCTACTATGTATGACATGTCCCGCGTGGCAGCCAAAGGATACTTCGACTCTGCGGACTCTGCAGATGCACGCTATGAGGCACGCAAGGCAGCAAACGCACAGAGAACGGCAGATTATAAGGCAGGAACCTACGCTATGGCGGGTGGTGTTATAGATCCGCTTCCGGAGGATGCACCTTTCTTTGTAAAAGATTACTATGACTACTACAAGACAGAGCGCGGCTACCATCCTCGTTCTCTGAATTCCAACAATGGCTGGACCGTGATCGGAGGTATGTCTCTGATGAACAGCCGTCTCATGGATTACAGCGATGAGATCCGCAGTGCAGTGATGGTGATTCACGGTGAGAAAGCCCACAGTTACTACCTGGGCAAAGATGCCTTTGAGAAGCTGACCGGCGATAACAAGGAATTTGTCAGCATCCCGGATGCAGTGCATACCGATCTGTATGATCAGAAGGACATCATCCCATTCGATAAGATGGAAGCGTTCTTCCTGAAAAATCTGAAATAAGAGATCACGAATGGGGTATGTGCCGCCCGGTGCATATCCCGTTCTTTGAATACAGAGGAAATAAGTCGATGAGACGAATACTATTATGTCTGCTTCCGCTCTGTCTTCTTATGGGTTGCGGAAATGCCACGCGCAACGAAACGGGTTCAGATAATCTGGAAACGACAACAGAAGTTGTTATGGATGAAGAAGTAGAAGTAGAGACTGCTGAGAATGAGACTATGATTTCGGAAACAGAAAATTCAGAGATTGCATTTGAGGATAATTTGGAAGAGAAACAGAAAGACGGGGAGTCAGTTATGAAGCTATCGATCACCGTGAACGGGACAACATTTGTCGCATCATTTGAAGAGAATACGGCAGTGGATGCATTGAAAGAAAAGCTTTCGGAGGGAGAGTTGGAAATTTCTCTTTCTGATTACTCCGGCTTCGAGAAGGTTGGGGCATTGGGATTTTCGCTGCCTGTGGATAACAATCAGATGACCACAGAGGCCGGAGATATCGTACTCTACAACGGCAATCAGATCGTGATCTTTTACGGATCCAATAGCTGGAGTTACACAAAGCTGGCTGTGGTTGAGGATCTTACCAGCTGGAAAGAAGCTTTGGGTAACAGCGATGTGGAAGTAGTTTTATCTCTGACGGAATAATAAGAAGCAATAAGGAATAAAGAAAATGACAGTAACAGATTTTATAGGACATATGAATCGCGGAGAAACCTGTGTTGCAGGATCAGAATTACACGAATGTATGCACGGACTTTCTCAGAGAGCATTGGAAATCACATCACGATTAAATAACAGCTATCATTCGCCGGATGAGGTTCGTGAAATCATGAGTGAGCTGACCGGAAAAACGGTAGACGAGAGCTTTGGGCTGTTCCCGCCCTTTTATACAGACTGCGGTGTAAATACCCATTTCGGGAAGAATGTCTTTATCAATTCCGGCTGCCGCTTTCAGGATCAGGGAGGCATCTATATCGATGATGATTCTCTGATCGGACACAATGCGGTGCTGGCAACGCTGAATCATGACGTGCAGCCTTCCCGCAGGGGAAACACCAAACCATCCCCGATCCATATCGGTAAGCGTGTTTGGTTTGGCGCAAATGTAATGGTGTGTCCCGGAGTCACCATTGGTGACGGAGCAGTTGTAGCAGCCGGAGCTGTAGTCACAGAGGATGTAGCACCGAATACGGTAGTCGGCGGCGTGCCTGCAAAATTGATTAAGAAAATCGAGGTAGAAGATAATGAGTAAGAAAGTATTGATTATTTCAAGCAGCCCAAGAAAAAACAGCAATTCCCATGCACTTGCCGAAGAATTTGCAAACGGTGCAAAAGCGTCCGGCCACGATATAGAACTGATCAGCCTGGCAGGAAAGAAGATTGAATTTTGTCGGGGATGTCTTGCCTGTCAGACCACAAAGCGCTGTGTCATCCGTGATGATGCTGACCAGATTGAGCAGAAAATGGAACAGGCAGATGTTCTGGTGTTTGCCACACCGATCTACTATTACGAGATGAGCGGCCAGATGAAAACCATGCTGGACCGGGGGAATCCACTCTACACTACAGATTATAAGTTCCGAGATGTCTATTTCCTTTCCTCTGCTGCAGAAGAGGAAGATTATGTGGATAACAGAGCAGTCAGTGGCCTGGAAGGCTGGATTGAGTGCTTTCCCAAGGCAAAACTTGCCGGAAAAGTATGTGCAGGCGGTGTTGGAGCAACCGGCGAAGTGCAGGGGCATCCTGCCTTGGAACAAGCATACGAGATGGGAAAATTTGTTTGATGATTCGTTATGAATCCTGGCCTGAACGATGCAGTGAAGGAAATGGAAAGAGTCCAGAAGGCGGAGGATGCAAGGAA
This sequence comes from Eubacteriales bacterium, assembly GCA_030527765.1. The sequence continues at coordinate 237 of JAUNAE010000311.1, read as the reverse complement.
AGAGGTCGAAGGACCTAAGAAGGAAAAGCCCATGCGACGTGCTATGTTTCGGGCAATATAGATTCAAGGTCATGGACTATGGTTCGTGACCTTTTTTTAAATAATTAAATCTCGACAGAGCATCATAGCGCTCAGGCAGAAATCCCTGTCTGGGCTTTTTTGATTGCAATGAAAATTAACACGGATGGCTTTCAAATGTCATGATTAGTTGGTGGAACAATCATCATGTAAAATCTA
>JAUNAE010000310.1 GCA_030527765.1 Eubacteriales bacterium | reverse complement strand
AGGTTTGTGGTATCCTTGAGAACCACTACAGAGATATGCAGGATATGGAGTTCACTGTAGAGAACGGTAAACTTTACATGCTGCAGACACGTAATGGTAAGAGAACCGCTCAGGCAGCTCTGAAGATCGCTTGTGACCTCGTTGATGAGGGAATGAGAACTGAGGAAGAGGCTGTTGCTATGATCGATCCTCGTAACCTTGATACTCTTCTTCATCCGCAGTTCGATGCTAAGGCTCTGAAAGCTACTACACCGGTAGGTAAAGGTCTTGGTGCTTCTCCTGGAGCAGCTTGCGGTAAAGTCGTATTCACAGCTGAGGATGCTGTTGAGTGGGCTGAGAGAGGTGAGAAAGTCGTTCTCGTTCGTCTTGAGACTTCCCCGGAGGATATTACCGGTATGAAGAGCGCTCAGGGTATCCTGACTGTTCGTGGTGGTATGACCTCTCACGCTGCAGTAGTTGCTCGTGGTATGGGTGAGTGCTGTGTATCCGGTTGCGGTGATATCGTAATGGATGAGGCAAACAAGAAATTTACACTGGCTGGTAAAGAGTATCATGAAGGAGACTTCATCTCCCTTGATGGTTCTACCGGTAACATCTATGACGGAATCATTCCTACTGTAGATGCTGCAATCGCTGGTGAGTTCGGCCGTATCATGGGATGGGCTGACAAATACAGAACAATGAAAGTTCGTACAAACGCAGATACTCCTGCAGACGCTGCAAAAGCTCGTGAGCTTGGCGCTGAGGGTATTGGTCTTTGCCGTACTGAGCATATGTTCTTCGAGGGAAGCAGAATTGATGCGTTCCGTGAGATGATCTGTGCTGAGACAGTAGAGGAGAGAGAGGCAGCTCTTGCTAAGATCCTTCCGGAGCAGCAGGGCGACTTCGAGAAACTGTACGAGGCTATGGAAGGCAACCCGGTTACCATTCGTTTCCTGGATCCGCCGCTTCATGAGTTCGTACCTACTACTGAAGAGGATATTCAGAAACTTGCTGATGCTCAGGGCAAGAGCGTTGAGACCATCAAAGCAATCATCGATTCTCTTCATGAGTTCAACCCGATGATGGGACATCGTGGATGCCGTCTTGCAGTTACCTATCCGGAGATTGCTAAGATGCAGACAAGCGCAGTTATCCGTGCAGCAATCAATGTGAAGAAAGCACATGCTGACTGGAACATCTGCCCAGAGATCATGATCCCGCTTGTTGGCGATGTAAAAGAGCTTAAATTCGTTAAGAAAGCAGTTGTAGAGACCGCTGACGCTGAGATCGCAGCAGCTGGCATCGACCTTAAATATGAGGTTGGTACTATGATCGAGATCCCGAGAGCAGCTCTTACTGCTGATGATATCGCAAAAGAGGCTGACTTCTTCTGCTTCGGTACCAACGACCTTACTCAGATGACTTACGGATTCTCACGTGACGACGCTGGTAAGTTCCTGAACGCATACTATGATGTGAAGATCTTCGAGAACGATCCATTTGCAAAACTGGATCAGACCGGTGTTGGTAAACTTATGGAGACCGCTATCAAACTTGGTAAACCGGTTAACCCGAACCTGCACATCGGTATCTGTGGTGAGCACGGTGGAGATCCATCTTCTGTAGAATTCTGCAACAAGATTGGTCTTGACTATGTATCCTGCTCTCCATTCCGTGTTCCGATCGCTCGTCTGGCAGCAGCACAGGCAGCTATCAACGCAAAATAATTCAGATCATTTCATGATTCTGAATTCACAAATTCTGTGACATGCAGGGAGGCTTTGGCCTCCCTGTTTTTGTTGGAGGTCGATTATGTTTCATTCGGGATCAAAAAAGCAGATCAATCTGACAGAAGGTTCCATTCCCCGTGGAATTCTTTCTTTTGCAATTCCTCTTTTTGCGGGGCAGCTGCTGCAGCAGCTGTACAGCATGGTGGATGCTTTGATCATCGGAAATTTCACAGATAACGATTCTTTTGCCGCAGTTTCATCCACAGCGACGGTTGTATTTTTGATCATTGGATTTTTCTCCGGAACCGCTGTGGGAGGAAGTGTCGTTATTTCTCAGTTTTTCGGGGCAAAAGATAAGAAAAAAGTATCTGAAGCGATTCATACAAATTTTTTGATGGCACTGATTGCGTCTGTTCTGGCAACAGCTCTGGGATTGTGGATGACGCCTTTCGTACTGAACAGTATCGGCGTGCCGGAATCGGTTATGCCTAAGGCACTGGCCTATCTGAAAATATATTTCGGAGGTGTGTCTACCGTTATTCTGTATAATGCATGTATGTCGATCATGCGGGCTTTGGGAGACAGTGTTCATCCATTGTATTACCTGATTCTGTCATCCGGTGTAAATATTGTTCTTGACTTACTCTTTGTTGTCCATCCGGCTTTTCGCTGGGGGGTCAGAGGGGCGGCTGTTGCAACGGTGATTTCTCAGGGAGTCAGTGTGCTGATGTGTCTAGTACGAATGTGCCGACTGAAGGATGAGACTCGTCTGGATTTCAGAAAACTTCATTGGAATCCGGATATGATGAAGAGTGTACTTCGTCAGGGACTGCCTTCCGGTGTTCAGAATGCAGTAATTACGGTTGGAAACCTCGTTATTCAGAAAAATGTCAATTCCTTTGGACCTTATGCCATGTCCGGACAGGGTGCATATGCCCGCATTGAGGGAATTGTATTTCTTCCTATTATGAGTATGTCCATGGCACTGACGACCTTTATCGGACAGAATCTTGGAGCGAAGAATTATTCCAGAGCTAAGAAGGGTGCACTGTTTGGTATTGTGTCGGGTACCGTCACCGCAGAAGTGATTGGCGTTCTGATTTACATATTTACCGGTCCGATGCTTCGGATCTTTGTAAAGGATTCAGAGGCAATTCGTTATGGAATGATTCATGGACGCACCGTAAGTTTCTTCCTGCTTCTCCTGGCCTTCTCCCACTGTGCTGCGGGAGTTATGCGTGGATGTGGAAAAGCTGCTGTGCCTATGACAGGAATGCTGTTGTCCTGGTGCCTAATTCGAATTGTCTATGTTTCCACAGCATTGAAATTTATACGAAAGTATCAGATGATTTCCTGGGCCTATCCACTTACCTGGGGAATTACAGCTGTGTTGTTTTTGATCTATTTACTGAAAACGGATTGGGAACATGCGTTGGAAGGGAAAAAAGTTCATAAATAAGAAGTATGAGAAAAACATAATCCTCTTAAGGAGATTTTGGTTACCCGAATCTCCTTAAGAGGATTTTTTTAGTTAAATGTTTTCCATACGGCGCAGGTTTTCGAAATAAGTTGCATTATTGGTGCAGCTGAACTGGATCTGATCTCGATAAGCAGAAGGAGAGATGCCGATTCTTTTCTTAAAGGAAGCAGAAAACCGAGAGAGGAAGCAATTTGCGCAATGGGCATATCCGTTTCTGTAAGCAAATGCACGGCGTGATCGGCCTTCTTATCAAGAATGTAATCGGTGATTGTACTGTTTGTAAAAGTTTTGAAGAGGGTTTTCAGCTTCGAAGGACTCATGTTTACAAGTGAAACAAGATCCGCCTGTTTGATATCTCCCCGATAGTTGTGATCAATATAGTGAAGAACTCTCTGTATTTCCTGATAATCTGAAGATTTATGAGGAAGGCGTACGGTTCCCATCTCAATGAGAGCAGACATGAGCTCGCAGGATTTTCCAATATAAAAAAGTTCCGCTGCTGAATTGGATAACATGGATTGACTGATTTCCACAAGGATTTTTGTGATTTTGGCGGACCAGCTGTGGTTTTCCCCCATGCTTTGGATAATTTCCACGGGATCTGCAAAGGCGGTAGAAAAAGCATTGCTAAAGTGCTTGTTATAAAGTGTAGGAGAATAGATGACTTCTGTGTAAGCGAAGCGAGTTCCTTTTTTGATCTCGGTATCCAGAGAAATCCGATTGTTTTCCACAAATGCGACAACTTTTCCGGGTGGGAGATGCCTTGCATAATCCAGGCGGAGGCTAAAATATTTGGCTTCTGCGTCTATTTTCAGACGGGTGGATCTCGTGAAAATGAAGTCGCATTTCAAGATTGCCAGAATGGAATTGTACTGATAATACCAGGCAAATCCGGATACAACCTGACCGTCTCCCTGCAAATAAGTTCCACAGCCGAAAGGGTTTTCAGATGATATCTGCATTTTTACGACAGAAGTAATTTTGTCAAACCATTCATGAAGCATGAGAGCACCTCCTTTTTACTGAATCAAGTAAGTAGCGAAGCGAATTGCGAAGATCCGCTTGAATAACACTTGTTTAGATGGACAAATTTAAAAAGCACAGAACAGAAGAATTTCAAAGTGTGAAGAGTGTCTGTTCTTCTAATTTCATAGAATAGTATGACACATTATGGAAACCTTTTCAACGGATTTATAGGGCTTTGAGACTATTTGGGAAAAATTGCGAAAATATTTATAAAATAATTGGTAAAAATTGACAGAAGAGAATCTATAAAAATATATCGCAAATAGACAAAACACTTTTGCGATCGGACAAAATTAAAATCGGGAGGACAGAGTTTTTGTTGCGAAAGACTTACTTTTGGTAAAACCATTGAATATAAAAATATATTCTGTATAATTCAAAAATACTCTCTTGAGGACAACAATTCTCAT